>CALJCU010000585.1 GCA_938023885.1 uncultured Prevotella sp.
ATATGCCAGTGCTTATGAGCCTTGGAGCCGATTTCTGACCGGTCAGCAAGGCGTGGCTCCTCGGCCTTATTGGGACCCATTGGCATGGATGATAGACGAGTGTCACAAGCGGGGAATGGAACTTCACGCTTGGATTAACCCATTCAGAGCAAAGACAAAGACAACCAACGACTTATCTTTTAATCATATAGCCATAAGGAAACCAGGCTCAGTATTTGCATATGATGGCCAGTTAATCCTTAATCCGGGCCAGCCGGAGAACCGAGAATACATCTGTAAGATAGCAAGTGACATTGTGCGTCGGTATGATGTAGACGGCTTCCACATAGATGATTATTTCTATCCTTACCCTGCTGCCGGCCAGACCATTGCCGATGACCGTGAGTACTCGCTTTATAACAATGGCATTAAAGACCGTGGAGACTGGCGGAGATACAATGTAAATCTTTTCATGAAGCAGCTTTCTGACAGTATTCATGCCGTTAAACCTTGGGTGAAGTTTGGTGTGTCACCGTTCGGTATCTATCGTAACAAGAGCAATTCTCCGGCAGGAAGCAATACAAAGGGGTTGCAGAATTATGATGATCTCTATGCCGATGTACTGCTGTGGGTCAATAACGGTTGGGTAGACTATTGCGTTCCGCAGCTCTATTGGCAGATAGGTCACCCCACAGCTGACTATGATGAACTTATCCGTTGGTGGAACAGACATGCCGGCAACCGTCCTCTTTACATAGGTGAAGACGTGGAACGCACCGTGAAATTTGCCGACCCACAGAACCCCAATAGTCATCAGTTGGCGGCTAAGCGCCGTCTTCACAACGAACTTAATCATGTCAATGGCACCGTTCTGTGGTATGCGAAGTCGTTTTGTGATAATATCGGCAACTATGCTGCAGCCATGCGTGACGGTTATTGGAAATATCCGGCCTTGCAACCCAAGATGTCTTTCATTGACGATAAAGCACCCAAGAAGCCTAAGCACGTGAAACCCGTATGGACGAGTGACGGCTATCTGCTTTTCTGGACAGCTCCTCGTGCACGCAAATGGAATGATGAAGCGGTGAAATATGTAGTTTATCGTTTTGAAAAAGGAGAACACATCAACATTGAAAATCCATCGAATATAGTTGCTGTTACTGCTAAAAACTATTATAAGTTGCCTTATGAGGACGGACGCACAAAGTATGTCTATGCTGTTACCTCGCTCGACCGCATGAGCAACGAGAGTAAAATCGCCAAGAAGAAAGTAAAATTATGAAGCCTCATAACAGTTATAACAAGCCGGGAGATTACGACCATTTCGTGGTCGATCGGGCGGGAACACTCTTGGAATGGTTGCTTGAAAACGTAAAAGGACTAAGCAGGTCGAAGATTAAACAGACGCTCCAAGGACGTGGAATAAGGGTAGGCAGTAAGGTTGTCACGCAATTTGACTACCCCGTTTCAGTCGGAACGAAAATCGCACTCAGTAAGACAAAGCGTAATAATGACATCTTCAAGAGTCGCTATGTGAAGATAGTCTATGAGGACAGACACTTGGTGGTCGTTGA
>CALJCU010000586.1 GCA_938023885.1 uncultured Prevotella sp.
TCACCTTGCTCGTGCAATGACGAAAGGTGTGAATATAGTTGTATTCATTCATAAGGACGGATATGATGAAGACAAGTTAAAAAAACTGGATATTAATGTCGTCATGAAGGATTCTCTGTCTCTTCAATGTGCAGTCATCGATAAATCCCTCTATTGGTATGGCGATGTTAACATCCTTGGATTCCATGCATCCGATAGTAATGTCATCAGGATGGATGATGAAAAAGTCTCTGGTGAGTTTTTGGATATTATCTATGGAGAGAAAGAGAAGTAGAATGTAAACGCAGCCCTGTACTTGATTTTTCAACGTGCACTATAAGTCTGTTTTTGGCAATAGGCAGTCGTGTGACTCGTGTATGTTGGTGGTGTGCACTATGTTAATTCGTGTGGCACCCGTAGGAAAATGGTTTGAAAAGTAAATTTTAGTTTGATTCTATGTAAGGTGCTAATAATTAGTTATTTATGACTGTACGATGATGTTTTTTCCAACAAGATCCACTGAAGCGAATAAAAATATTGAGGTGATTTTGAAGATTTCTTGTTGGCTTTAGTTGGGACATACTGCGAAATGGCCTAACTTTGCAGTAGAAAATAATTTTTAAGCTCGATACACAAACACAATTTAATCCACCAAACAATCATGCACAAAGACACAAACACTGTAGCAGACCCCCAGGTATCAATGGTAGTCCTTCCGAAGGCTGTATGGGAGGAGGTCGTTTCTAACATCCGGTACATCAAGGAAGGGATGGATAATGGTAACAAGGCTAACTTCGCTGACGAATGGATAGAGTCGGAAGTGGCACGCAAGCAGCTCGCTATCTGCCAAAAGACCTGGCAGACCTATCGTGACCGCCGTTACATTCCGTTCTCACAGTTCGGACGCAAGATCTACGTCAAGCGTTCTGACCTTCATGCATTCATGGAGAAGAACTACATTGCCTCAAAGATCTAATCTGTTACTTTAATGAACAATAATCAGTCTATTAACCAGTATTCTCCTCAGGAGGGGAATACTGACCTCTACATCCGCGTGCGTACCGAATACTACAAGATCGTGTACAAGCCGATGACCGACGGCACCCCTGCGCTGTAGCTCATCAAGTGGAAGTACAGCACAATCAAAAGGGATCACGGGCAAGAAGTCGCCGATGCCGTGCCGTGCTACGATGACTTCATCATCTTCCCCGCCAACGTTCACTTCCAACAGGTCATCGACGGCCGCTTCTGGAACACCTACTATCCTCTGAAGCATAAGCCTGTGCCGGGTGAGTATCCGCACATCGACAAGCTGATGACCCACATCTTCGGGGATCAGAAGGAACTGGGCTATGACTATCTGCAGCAGCTCTACCTGCATCCTCGTCAGAAACTGCCCATCCTCATTCTGATATCCAAGGAGCGCAACACCGGCAAGTCCACATACATGTATTTCCTGCAAATGGTGTTCGGGGATAACGTAACGTTCAACTCCAACGACGACTTCAACAGTCAGTTCAATTCCGACTGGGCCGGAAAGCTGCTTGTCTGCATCGACGAGGCCATGCTCAACAAGCGTGAGCCGTCGGAGCGTATGAAGAATCTCTCGACCTCTCCTATCTACAAGATTGAGGTCAAGGGCAAGGACCGCGTTCAGCAGGAGTTCTTCGCCAAGTTTGTTCTCTGCAGCAATAATGTAGACAAGCCGTTGATCATCGACCCTGGCGAGACCCGTTACTGGGTGCGTGAGGTGCCGAGGCTCGAGCATGATGACGTCAACTTCCTCTCGAAGATCGAGAAGGAGATCCCGTATTTGCTGTATGAACTGCTTTATCGCCGCAAACCGTCCGTTGCCAAGTCCAGCCGAATGTACTTTAGTCCCAAGGATCTGATGACGCCGGCTCTGACGCGAATCATGATGAACTCACGGAGTCAGATAGAAGCGGCCATGTATGATCTCTGCGATGATATCTTCCGGACAATAGGCGAGGAGAAGTTCTCCTTTGTGTCGGGCGACATCCGTCTCATGCTCACCGAGAAAGGCATCAAGTGTGACGACTCAAGTATCCGCCGTGTATTGAAGGATGTCTGGCACCTGCAGCCAAGACAGACTCCGAGCGCATACCAGCAATACATATATGGTGTGGGCATCGAGGGAAACTACAGCTGCCACCCTGCCAAAGGAAGATACTATACCATAGACAGAAAAATTTTCAGCAATCTCTATCAAAATTGTAGCTTTGTAGACGATAGCCAGAAATCTTCTGACAATCAGAATGTTGAATCGGCTACAAAAGAAACAGATCTACCGTTGTAATGTAGACGCCTGTAGTTGATGGCTACAGGCGCACCTACAGAAATCTACACTCTATTACCATTTTGTAGACACCGCAAATGCCCTGTTTACTGGGCTTGCGCTGCTCTCAGCTACAAATCTACAAAAATCATTCTACTTAATAAAAAATGTTTTACTACAACAACACAAACCACATTAGACAGATTCCTATCGTCAGCTACCTGGAGCATCAAGGGTATTATCCTGCTAAGCCGGAAAACGCCCGCGGAGAAGTGCTGTTTTACTCTCCCTTCCGTAGCGAGTCCAAACCGTCCTTCAGTGTCAACGTCGGCAAGAACGTATGGCATGACTATGGTTCAGGCGAGGGCGGTGGCATTATCGACCTTGTGATGAAACTCTGGAACGTGGACTATCATAAGGCCAAGGAGATTCTCAGTGAGGGAACTTACAAGCAGATGTTCTACCGGACATCGGATACTTGCTTCGAACGCGAACTTCCGTCACCATTTACAGACATTACCGTATCCCCGTTGACGAGCAGCTACTTCCTTGACTATTGTGCCATGCGCTGCATTGACATCAGCGTGGCAAAGGCGGAGTGCAGACAGGTTAGTTATCGGTTATACGGCAACATAAACTCTGCCATAGGTTTTGAGAACGACAAAGGCGGTTGGGAGTTTCGTAGTCCAACGACGAAGATCTGCACTTGTAAGGCCATCTCCACACG
>CALJCU010000587.1 GCA_938023885.1 uncultured Prevotella sp.
GACATCAAGATCCAGATTTTCGACCTCTTCGGCATTCATCCCAATCAGCAGAAGGAATCTGCCAGCATGGACCTGATCCATGCGGTGGTCAAGATGCGTTCCACGAAGACACAGGAAGAAATCGAGGAACTGGAGCGCGCAGCCGTCATCGGCTACAAGATGCACACGACGGCCATGATACTGGCCAGACCGGGCGTGACAGAGAAGTTCGTAGGCGGCCAGCTGGATGGCATCGCCCAGTCATACGGCTCGATGGTGGCGTTCCCGACCATCTTCTCACAACACGGCGAAATCATGCACGGAAATCCGTCCATGGCGGTTCTGGAATCCGGACGGCTCGCTTTATGCGACTGCGGCGCAGAGACCATCAACCACTACTGCTCCGACAACACCCGTACGTTCCCCGTGAACGGGAAATTCACCCAGAGGCAGCTGGAGATCTACAAGGTAGTAGAAGAATGTCACGATGCGGCGCTGAAGTATGCGAAGCCCGGTGTGAAATACGCCGATGTCCATTTCGCCATCTGCCGCATCCTCTTCGACCGGATGAAAGAGCTGGGACTTGCCAAGGGTGACACTGAGGCGGCCGTGGCTGCCGGCGCCCATGCCATGTTCCTGCCACACGGACTGGGACACATGATGGGAATGGATGTCCACGACATGGAGTCATTCGACCAGATCAATGTGGGCTTCGACGAGGAGACACGCCCCAACCTTGAGCAATTCGGTACCAACTGCCTGCGTATGGGACGCCGCCTCGAGGAAGGGTTCGTAGTCACCGACGAGCCGGGCATCTATTTCATCCCAGACCTCATCGACCTGTGGCGCTCTCAGCACACATACGATGATTTCATCAACTTCGACAAGGTTGAGGAGTACAAAGACTTCGGCGGAATACGCATCGAAGACGACGTCTTAGTCACCGCCGATGGTTGCCGTTTCTTAGGAAAGGATCGCATACCTTACCACGTGGACGAAGTGGAGGAATTCCTCGCTAACAGAGACTAAAATTCCACTTATTCTCTCCCATCATGGGACACCCCAATGATGCCGCCTAACCAGTGCGGCATCATCAACATGCACATACAATTAAAATTTATCTTTATATGAACAAAAATCTCCTCCTTGCAGCTGTAATGATGCTGCTCCCAGGAACAATGGTCGCTCAAGAAAAGCCAGCTGCGGCCAAGAATGACACGGTACAGTTTACCGTAGTGAAAGCCAACCCCATTACCTCCATCAAGGACCAGAATCAGTCGGGTACTTGCTGGGATTATAGTTCTCTCGGGTTCTTCGAGGCTGAACTTCTCCGTCTTGGTAAGGGCACATACGATTTGTGCGAGAGCTTTGTGGCTTACCATACTTATATGGACCGCGCTGAGAAGGCTATCCGTATGCACGGCGATGTAAGTTTCAGTCAGGGTGGTTCTTTCTACGACGTTCTCTACTGTATGCGTCACTATGGTATTGTTCCTCAAGAAGCAATGCCTTTCCCTGGTAGTCTCTACGGAGATAGCCTCTTCAACTTCAACACGCTCGATGCACAGGCCAGTGCTTACGTTAAGTCCATTGCAAATAGCAAAATGAAGAAGATACCTCTCACGTGGAAATCTACGCTGAGCAATATCTATGCAAATTATTTCGGTGAACTCCCCAAGACCTTTACTTACAAAGGCAAGAGCTACACACCGGAAAGCTTCCAGAAGAGCCTCGGACTTAACCTCGACGACTACGTAAGTTTGACAAGTTTCACGCACCATCCTTTCTACAGCAAATTCGTTATTGAAGTGCAGGACAACTGGCGCTGGGCAGAGAGTTACAACTTACCTCTGGACGAGTTTATGACCGTGATGGAAAGCGCTGTCCGCAATGGCTACACCTTTGCATGGGGTGCTGACGTCAGCGAAAAGGGCTTCAGCCGCAACGGTATTGCAACAGTTCCTGCAAAGTCTTACAAGAACGACTTGACGGGTTCTGATGCTGCTCGCTGGATGGGTACAAACGGCAAGCAGATGAAAGAAGCTGACAGCAAGGACGAACTGACTATCACACAGCAACTTCGTCAGACTGCTTACGACAATTGGGAAACAACGGACGACCACGGTATGGTTATCTACGGTCTTGCTAAGGATCCCCAAGGTAAGGAGTATTTCATGGTGAAGAATAGTTGGGGCGAATACGGCCGCTACAAAGGTATCTTCTACGCAAGCAAGCCTTACGTTGCCTACAAGACGATGAACATTCTCATTAACAAAAACGCTATCCCCAAGGACATCCGCAAAAAGCTCGGTATCTAATCTGCCGACACATATATAAGTATATAAGACCACCTCTTTAGGGGTGGTCTTTTTTGTTGGACTGACGAAAAACGAAATTGGGCTGATGGCTGAAAAAAGCCGACAATAAGCCAACAGAATAAAGATGTATACGGATTCGAGAACTTTTGCGAGCAGCAATTAAACTTTTTCCGTAACTTCGCTACATCAAATGTCAAACAAAATAATAACAAATAGAAAAGGCATACTATGATTGATTCCCTTCTGAAGTTTCTCGATGCATCGCCCGTAAACTTTCTGGCGGTGAAGAATATTGCGGCCGAACTCGATAAGGCTGGCTATCGTCACCTCAACCCCGCCGAAGCTTTGGGCAATGTGAAAGCTGGCGATCGCTTC
>CALJCU010000588.1 GCA_938023885.1 uncultured Prevotella sp.
TTCCTCCACCTTACCCTCCAATTCTTCTTCGATGAGCTTATCTACTGGCATGTTGTCGGAAAGGATAGATGAAGCAGTTGGAGAGAATATGATATCGTCTTCCGCCCCGACTTTTTCTTTCCTAACATATTTGGATTTCAAAAGGTTTAAGGTCGTATTACGGACGGCGCTGACAAGGTAGGATCTTAATGTCTGATGTATAATAATGTGTTGACGACTCTCCCAAAACTTCAACATCACATCGTTCACAATACTTTCTGCTGTGAAGACGTCCCCCACATATTTTAAAGCAACATGGCATAGTGCCGTATAATGCTCCTCAAAGAGTTTCCGCCATGCCTGTTCATCGCCTTGCTTTAACTGAGATAGATAACAGTCAAAGCCCTTATCCGCATTAATATTTTTCTTTTCCATCTTTTATGGGCTGTTTCAGAAGTGAGTCACCACGCCCATATTAAAGACGCCTTGCTTGCCATAGCCAAGCTCAGAGAAGAAGCGGATGAGGTCGCCGCCAACCTCGATGCCGACGGGAGAGAACTGATAAGACAACTTCAGATGGCTCTCATGCCGCTCGGGATAATCACGACTTTCTGCGTCTAACTTATAATACTGACCACCCAGACCTCCACGCGAATAGAAAGCAAAGTGATGATTATTATACCAAGTGAACTTTAGTGTCGGCATAACAAACAGGGTCTGCGTCTTCAGATAAACATGTTTGTTGGAAGGATACATAGCTGAAGGATTATCTAACGACGGATCCGAATACCACGAAGTATCCCACAACTCCTGCTGTCCAACACGTGCATAACCCGCCGAGAGTCCCACGGCAAGATGCTTGTTGAAATGGTACAGATATTCGGCAAAGAAAGACACCTCTGCATCCCACAAGAAATCATCATAAGTGTCGAGCTTATAATTATCCTGATAGGAGTCATAGATGTTTTCAAAATGAGAATCTTCCCCTGCTCCCACGCCAATTCCGAACTCCTGGTGCCGGATCTCTTCCTGCGCCTGAGTCGTCGAAGCGGGGAGAAGTAAGACAAATAATAGTAACAAAAGGCAAGATGGAGGGAGCACGTGCTTCATCTTATGCATTTCTTTTTGCGTCAATCATACTTTTCAGTCCGTCGCTGTAGTCGGATACGATCTGACGGGCAAACATCTTACGGCTGTCGCGCACAGCAGCGAGGTCAGTCTCGATAAGGACTTTCGGCGAATGGGCATGCCCAACATAAGTCAATGGCATCAGGGTATTGGCATCGCTCAACTCGCCCTTTATCAACAGGCTCTGAGAAGCAAAAGGAGAGTTGAAGACGACGGTCGGGATAAATGTCTCCACCGGACGGTAGCTCGTACTGAAATAGACTTTGAGATGCTTATTCTCATCCCATTCCTTCAGGATCTGCCGCCCCACTTCTCGCGTGATGGCCCACGACGTGCTGCCTTTATATAAGGTGTAAGTCTTCTCCGGGCAATGGATGTGTAGTGTCTTGAAGACATGGCTTCCCGTGAGCACACGGCGTGCCAATGTACGTACACTGTTCTTGAAGGATCCATGCTGCCAGATATGATCGTTCAGCAACTGGAAGTCGGTATACTTATAAGCTGCGCGGCCCTGACCGGGCATAGCGATACCACTGATAAACTGACGGTTCTTGGCATCGGAGAAGAACTCCTCGATACGCGCATTGCTCCAGATCGGATAGTCCAACCCGTCGATTGACACGAGATAGTCGGCATTCCCCTCCAGTGCTGCGCGGATCAGTGCCACCTGGACCTCCACTTCGTTGAGACTGCCGGGAATGACCCGCACGCGCTGCGTAAGAAAATGAATATTCTCTCCTTTCACTAAACGCTCAAAGTGTTGCAAGTCACGGTGCCGGTCCACATGGATATAATAGTCAGCGCCCACTGGAAGACTTGCCACGAGATCACGAAGATGCCGTACGTCTTTCTGGACGGATATCAAAAATGCCAGTTTCATAAAGTCTACTCTATAAATCGTTGTTCACTATTTCTTTATCTCATTCGCAAAAATACAAAACGTTTTCCATATCTGCAAGAAAAAGGCAATGTTTTTTTGGTATCAGTGTAAGGACAGCCCTCCGGTATTTATTAGTCGCCGTGACCGGGCTTGTACCGGCCACGGCAACTAATACCACATGCTCGCATGTTAATTATCCGTAAATCTTAGACAGTTTATCTTCACACGCCTCTTCTACCTCATTAAATAGTTGTACCTTTGCCCCGCCGATTGGAGCGGAGCGCTTAGAGCCGCCCCAACTTTGGTGTGTTAATAGCGCTGCACATGGCCGTACGGCGCAGTTAGTGAATCACCAGAGTGCCCAGGGTTAAAGCTGTGGATGGTCTCTTTTAGACTGGAGGCACCGCGAGGCCCCTGTTCATCGCACAAGACAACAATATTTTTCATTTAAAAGTTCATCATTTAAAAGTAAAATGGACACATTAAGTTACAAGACTGTTTCCGCCAACAAGGAGACAGCAAAGAAGGAGTGGGTCGTCGTGGATGCCACCGACCAGATTGTGGGCCGTCTGTGCTCCAAGGTCGCCAAGCTGCTCCGCGGTAAGTACAAACCCAACTTCACACCTCATGTAGACTGCGGTGACAATGTCATCATCATCAACGCAGCCAAGGTTAAGTTCTCCGGCAAGAAGGAGACAGACAAGATCTATACTCATTATACTGGTTATCCTGGCGGCCAGCGCTTCAACAGTCCCGCTGACCTGCGTAAACGTCCCAACGGCATCGACAAGATGCTGCGCCACGCTATCAAAGGCATGCTGCCGAAGGGTCCCCTCGGCCGCTCACTGTTGGACAACGTTTACATCTATGAGGGTGCTGAGCACGACAAAAAGGCTCAGAAGCCAAAGAACATCGACATTAACCAGTATAAATAATCAATAGAGATGGAAGTTATCAACGCAATCGGCCGCCGCAAGAGCGCCGTAGCCCGCGTTTACCTCACAGAGGGTACCGGTAAGATCACAATCAATAAGAAAGATCTCGAAACATATTTCCCATCTGCAATCTTGCAGTATGTGGTAAAACAACCACTTCAACTACTTGAAGCAGAAGGCAAATACGACATCAAAGCAAACCTCGATGGTGGAGGTTTCACAGGCCAAAGCCAAGCATTGCGCCTTGCAATCGCTCGTGCATTGGTTAAAGTTAACGCAGAAGACAAGAAATCTTTGAAAGACGAAGGATTCTTAACACGTGACTCTCGTGTAGTTGAACGTAAGAAACCAGGTCAACCAAAGGCTCGTCGTCGCTTCCAATTCAGCAAGCGTTAATATTCGACACGCTGTTTATTTCGCCGATAGCAGTAACTTTTACAATCACGATTGTTATTATGTTGCAGCACCATCGACCGAAAACGACAGCACCCTT
>CALJCU010000589.1 GCA_938023885.1 uncultured Prevotella sp.
GAAAGCGTATGGTTTCCTTGTGCGGACGTGGGTTCGACTCCCACCAGGTCCACTTTTTAATCCCAAAAGGGATTCTCTAAAAATTAGGCGTAATGGACATTTGGTAGGCTGAAAAACTCTCGGGTTTTAGTAATGGACATTTGGTAGGCTGGTTATTCCAGCCTACTTTTTTGGTATTGTCCTAAAAAGTGTGTAACCATAATTTCCCATATCTTCCATTTTGTTCAAAATTATTCACTCTTTTTCCAGCATCTCCATTGATAGACTTTCCTTCGATATGTCGTCTGTGTTTCTTCCATTGCAACAGATGCCAACAGAAATAAAACCGATTGACTTGACGGCATTGCAGCTCTCATCTTAATGGTTCTTTTATACTTTCTGTTGAGCCGCTCAATCCAATTTGTCGTATAAATGCATCTCTGTACTTCTACAGGGAAGTCCATATAGGTGAAATAAGCAATATTACGCTCGGCTTTATATTTGCGTAACACGGGGTATTTCTTTTCCCATCGGTTTACAAAAGTAATAAAATGTTCGTAACCTTGCAAAGATTTGCGCTCTTTGTTCTCCAAGGTGAATACTTCATTGAGTTCTTGATTAACTATGGGTTTGTCTTTATGTGAGACGCTGTTTAATATCTGCCGTTTGACATGGGCAACACAAAATTGATGAGCTGCTTGCGGAAAAGCCGAACATACGGCGTTTTCAATGCCTTGAAGGGCATCAGATACCACTAAATCAATCTGCTCAACCCCTCGCTCTTTCAAACTGTTAAGCACTTCTTTCCAGCATAATGCACCTTCGGTTGGATAATTCACAATGGTAAGCACTTCCCGACTTCCGTCCTCCAACACGCCCAGTATGGTATAGTAGGCTTCCTTGGATACTTGCTGATCCCTCCGGGTAGCGATAAAGGTGGCATCAATATAGATAGCCAGATAGTGGGCTGACAGTTGACGATTGAGCCATGCTTCAACGTCTTCCCGACAACTGTTGGCCAAGTAAGAGATTTGCTGTTTGCTATAAGCCCGACCATAAACCGTCTCTATCACCTCACTAATCTGCTCGGTGGTAAGTCCCTTGGTATAAAGTTGATAAACCAAGGCAGCACGCTCTTCACATTCGCTACGAATAATCCCTAAAAGTACGGGATAGAAATTGCCGCTACGGCTACGTGGAATGCGCAAGACGAACGTATAGCCCTTACAATACCAACGGCGAGGACGAAAGCCATTGCATTGCTCATTTTTATTCGCTTTGACGAATAATTCGCGCTCATGGGCCATCAAAGAATTCATAATCAACGATTGAAGCGTGACAAAACCTTCACTGCTACTTGTGTAATTCGAAATAATTTCCGAAATTTGTCCTTGTGTAAGTTCCATATTCTTGTTGTTTTTTATTACTTAATGCAAAGATAAGAATTATGTCGAGCTTACACACTTTTTTAGACACTACCATGCAAACATCAATAACATGGGCTACACATTTTAGCGGACAGCCGCTCTATTCTCAGATCATAAAATTGTTGGACAAGTCCGAAATCCTCCGCATAAGCAGCGAACAGGGCGCAGAACGCTATGTCAAGAGCTTTGAGGCTTGGACTCATCTGCTTGTGATGCTTTATGCCGTCATCATGCGTTTCGACTCTCTACGTGAAATCACCGCGTCCCTTCAGGCCGAGGCCTGTAAGCTGCGCCATCTCGGCATCTTCAAGATGACTTCAAGGAGCACTTTGGCGGATGGAAACAAAAGGCGTTCGGAGGCGGTCTTTGAGGCCGTTTATAGGGATTTATACGCCAAGCATCGTCATCTTCTTTCTTCGGACAGCCGGCTGTGCACAAGAAAAAATGAACCGAAATGGATGAAACGGCTGAAGATAATCGACTCCACAACGATTACCCTCTTCTCCAACCTGCTCTTCAAAGGCGTGGGCAGACATCCCAAAACAGGTAAAAAGAAAGGGGGTATCAAAGTGTACAGTATAATCCAAGCCAACGAGGGAGTTCCATCGGACATCCGCTTCACTTCCGCAGCCACCAACGACTCTTTTATGCTCGTGCCGGCCACGTTGAACAGGGGGATATCATTGCCATGGATCGTACCTACATCGACTATGCGAAGTTTCAGCAGATGACGGAGCGTGGCGTCGTCTATGTCACGAAGATGAAGAAGAGCCTGCAATACACGATAGAGGAGGACGTCATGTGTCAAACGCCGGAAGGGGTGATGCAGGTTCGTGTACAACGGGTTACCTTCCGAAAGGAACTCAAGGGCGGTTCC
>CALJCU010000590.1 GCA_938023885.1 uncultured Prevotella sp.
CAGTATACCTACGCCTGCAAGCAGCAGGACGATTACCACGACGAGTGGAATGAGAATTTTCTTGTTCATTTTATCTAAAAGCGCTTTTGTTATCTTTATTAACCGATGCAAAAGTAGCGAAACTTCTACAATTGGCAAAGTTTTTTGTACGCTCAAGTGCTTATTAAACACAAAATTGATAGTTTTTTGGAAAAAAAGAGCATTCTTGTGAATGAGACAGAAGAAATATTTGTAACTTTGACATCGTATCTTTTAATCGAGTGATAATCATTAAATCGACAGGAAATGAAAAAGTCACTTATTTTTCTCTGTTTCCTTTTGTCGCACTTAGCGCTTTCTGCTCAGGTCGACTCATTGATTGTGAGGGCGGGTTACTACGACGGCAACCTTTGGCACCGTGTCATCTCCGATTTTATGATTCAGACAGGCGACTCTACAACCCACGGCGCTGTAAAATTCCCACCTGAGATGTGCGATTACTATTGGTCACATGGCGGTACGCCGTGGCTACGGATGGCCATGGCCGGCCGCTGAAGGACGTACGCATCATCAAGGCGATCGTCATTAAGTAAATATGTTCCGGGGAAATCATAAACAGGGGTGGCCCTTGGGGGCGTCCGCACCCAAAAAAGATGTTGGAAAGGTAATATTCTTAATTATTGCGCTTTTTACGTTTGCCATCGTCCATGCCAAGGAATGGACGGCGGACAATATTCCGATGGTGCATCTCCAGGACCGCAACCGTTATGTCTGCGATCCCGAGGGTCTCATGAGTCCTGCTGATAAGGACATGGCGGATGCCTATCTCAGACGATTGGAGACACAGTGTGGGATACAGTCGGTGTTTGTCGTTGTGAACAATGTGAAGGACGGCGACTGCTTCCGTGTGGCGGAGGACATCGGCAACAAATATGGGGTAGGCGACAGGAAGACACGTCGTGGACTGGTGGTCGTCATCGCAGTGGACGACCGCAAATATTTCATTGCACCAGGAAAGGGATTGGAAGGAGACCTCACGGATGTAGAGTGCGATGACATTGCCCAGGCATGCATCGTGAAGAATATGAAGGAAGACGACCTTGATGCTGCCGTGCTCTCTACCGTGAAGGCGCTGTATAGTAAGTTCAAGACAGGAAAGGCAACGGTAGACGGGGAGAATATTAGTTCAGACGAGGGCGATGACGATTTTCCCATCTGGTTTGGCATTCTTATTCTTGCTCTTAGTCTTGGGTATCCGATATTTTCGTTGATTCTGTGGTTGCTTGCACAACTTGGCTGGTATCATCCTAAAGCGAAGAATAAACGCAGACGTCACCGCAATGATGATGACTGGTTTCCCCCGTTCTTCCTCGGAGGCGGTGGCGACTGGGGGTCGTCAGGTGGTGGTTTCGGTGGCGGCAGCTTCGGAGGCGGAGGTGCCGGAGGCGGATGGTGACGTCCCATGTAGGGGTGCGGGCCTGATGCCCGCCCTAAGAGGTTAGAAAAATAATAAACATTGAATTAAGAATAAGCTTATGAAGAAGAGCAACATTATTTTATTGGTGATAGCTGTTGTCATCGTGCTCATCTGCTTCGGTGGATGCAGCGCTTATAACGGCATGGTGGATAAGCAGGAGGCAGCCACTACGGCGCTCGCTGATGTTCAGGCAACCTATCAGCGTCGAGCTGACCTCATCCCTAACCTCGCCAAGACCGTCCAGGCATATGCCAAACACGAGCGTGAGACGTTCGAAGCCGTGACGAAGGCACGTGCTTCCGTGGGGCAGATCAAGCTCGATGCCAGCAATCTCACGCCAGAGAAGATGAGGCAGTTTGAACAGGCACAAGGACAATTGTCCGAGGCCTTAGGCAAACTCATGCTCGTGGCAGAGCGTTATCCGGAGCTTAAAGCCAATGAGAATTTCCACAGCTTGCAGATACAGTTGGAAGGCACGGAGAACCGTATTAACGAGGCGCGTCAGCAGTATAATGCTGCCGTACAAGATTATAACCAGACGGTGCGCCGTTTCCCGAATGTCATCTTTGCAGGTATGTTCGGTTTCAACCGCATGGAGAAGTTTGAGGCAGCAGCGGGGACAGAGAAAGTACCCCAATTGAACTTTTAGTAGTCTTTCCCTTTAATTCCCCCTTGGAAAGGGATTAAAAGAAATAGCTATATATAGTATTCCGCCGCATCAATAAGCCCGGCACGAAGTGCAAATTTTGTGGCTTCGTGGAGGTTGTTGACACCCAACTTGCGGAAGATATTCTTACGATGCGTGTTGATGGTATGGAAACTGGAGAAGCGTTGTCTGGCTATCTCTTTCGTCGTCATGCCTAAGGCAATATTTTTTAGAATCTCCTGCTCTGTTTTTGTCAGTTGCGGGAGTTTTCCTCTATTCTCTGTCTCATTGCCGGCAGGTGTAAGCAGCATCTCTGTGACTTGCTGACAGATGAACCGTTTCCCTTTGGAAGCATAGTTGACGGCTTCCTTGATTTCATTCAACGAACAATCCTTGAGAACAATGCCACATTTAGGACATATCATGACCATCTCATGGAGAAACTCCTGACTGAGGTCTTCACTGAAGAGAATCCATTGAGCCTCTGGAAAGCGCTCACTGATGATGTTCAGTTCCGTAGCGTCGTTGATGTCGAAGAGTGTGTAATCGAGGATGATGATGGCATGGCTATCCATCTTCAAAGCCTCCAACAGTCCGGCTTTATCAGACAGGCATTTACATTCCGCATCCTTGCAGGCTGAGATGACGTAAAGTAGTCCCGCACGTGTGATGTCTTGATTGTCAGCAATATAAAATTTCATCTCTCCAATTATTACTTTTAAGTCAATTGTTTTCAGATCTCATGGTTCCCCACCATAGAGGCGGTCCTCTACGGTAATGTCAAGCTATCTGACAAGCACATAACCCTTGGATCATATCAACCCCTCCCCTTGGGGGGATTAAGGAAAGGTTTTTGTGGGGAGGAATTGAGGGAGAAGGCTTTAGAACGATGCCTGGAAGTCGAGTCTGATGCCCCACTTGCTCACGCCGGGATAGTTGTATGTCAGGCGGCGCACGTATCCTATGCTGATGAGCTTGAGGATGTTGTGGATGCCAGCCTCCACCTCCCAGTAAGGCTTGTTGCTCATGATATGCGAGTCGCCAGGGAAACGGTAGATGAGGTCATCGTCTGTGTTCTTCGTAGGGCTGTTCTTGTCAGTGAGCGTTCCCCAGAATCCCTTCACGTCGACAAACTCCCTCCATTTCAGTTTCTGGATGAACGGGATACGATTGAGAACCTTTCCGTTGAGATCCCATTTCCAGCTCCAGAACACCTGACGGTCGTTAAGGAACTCCCAGTCGTGGACAAGCGACACCGTATTCTCCGTCTCTATGTAACTGAGGTTGACAGGGGGCTGGATGAGCAGCGGGAAAGGGACCTTATTCCATTGCGCTTTACCGATGACACGGAAGTCCATGTATCCGTAGGATCCGAGCCACTGACGCTGATAGATACTTAATATTGTAATATTGCTCCGGAAGTCGCCGCCGAGCAAGCCTTTGAAACCTATGGTATGAGAGAGACTGATATCCGGTGAGTCGAGGTTCACCGGGAGACGCGTACGTTTTGTGTTGACGTAGGTCACTCCCGGGTTCCATGTGATTCCCACCATAGCATCCGTGAGACGAATCTTATTTATCTCCTTACCCGTGTTCACCTTATAGAAATGAAGCAATCCCGCTGTCTTGTTGCTCTGTGTCTGAAAGCGGGCATTGTAGCGCCATCCCGCCTCTGTCTCATAGTTGAACGTCAGTCGCTGGCGGTTGTAGAGGAACATCTCCTTCTGCGAGCTTGAGCGGATGGTCATGAAGATGTTGTCCTTGTTGTGGATGAGGTTGAGGTCGGACGGCGACATCACGTCGCGGGAGGTCTCGAAGACGAGGTTACGCTGAGGGAACTCAAACGGGCTTAGATGCTTCTTGTTGAACGACCACGTGAACTCATCGCCATAGTACCAGCGGTTACTCTTTGTACCGTAGGCCACATATCCGTTCCAGAAGAGATGCGGGTTGAAGGCCGCGAGCGTGCGGCCGGCAAGACGGAGACGCAGGCCATCGACATAGTTGGAACTGATGAAGGTGTTCACAGGGCCGATATCGAACCTGCTTTTCTTCTGTGGGTCAGAAGTCGCCTCGATATAGTTCTCTACAAGTAGCTGCACGGCTTTGATGATATATTTCCAGCCTTTGGAGTTCTCCATGGCTCTGATAAAATTCGACATCGACGATTCACTTTTCGTCAGTTCCACTTGTCGATATTCGTTCCAGAACTTATCGTTGCGGTTATAAGCGTCGCTATAGTGTCTTACTTTTGCCTTGCCGGCGAAAAGCTGCTTCGGCAACTCGTGGAAAGCATAGTTGGAGAGTCTCGTCGTTCGTACTACGAGTAGATCCTGCAAGAGCTTGTTGGCGTGAATCTCGGCAGCCATATCGTCTTTTGTGAGTACCCACTCGCCATTGTCGAGCTTCGTGTATTCCTGCTCAATCTTCATGTCGTCAATCCAGTTGACGTCACTCTTCTTCGGCATGTACAGATTCACTCTCCTCACGTGAAGCGTGGAGTCGGCGAGAACCCACAGCTCTCCGCGGAAGCCGAAGTCCTGCTGGTTCGCGGGGATAAACTGCAGGTGATAGCATTTGTCTTTGTCGACATACGTCGTATCCTCAATATAGAAATGATAGAAGGAAATAGCCGTGCTGCCGATAGGGGAGACGAAAGGGTACTGTACGAGACGGATATAGTTGTCGTAGATGTTCACATCGGTGAATACCTCTTTCAGCATCGTGTTGAGAATCTCACCCGTGGATAGCACCTGTCCGATACCGCTCGACTGCTGTCCCATGATGATGTCCTTTTCCTTTTTCGGATCCTTGCGGTAGATGTGCTGCGTTACCGTCTCATCAACCTGTACGGGAAGAATACGCTTATTATTATAAGGCGAGGTCTCTATTTGGTCGCGGAGATAACTCCTCTTCTGAAAGAACTTGCCTTCGAGTTGTTTGTCTGTAAGATCGTTGAAAGCCAGTGTTATCTTCTGATATTTATCGTACTGATAATAAGGATAAT
>CALJCU010000591.1 GCA_938023885.1 uncultured Prevotella sp.
TGATGGCCGAGTAGAGAAAAGCCTGGAGGTAATAGCCAGTGTGCTTGCTGTCTACATATTCTGTATTGAAAATCTCATTGACGGTAGGCGCAGAAGACGTCAGTGGCTTACCCGTCTTGTAATCGATGACGCGCAACTGCTCTCCTATCCTGTCGATCCGGTCTATCTGACCGCCAAGGCTGATGGTGCGTTCTGTCCCGTTAACACCAAACGACAAATTGTCATAGAAGCTGCTCTCAAGTGCCAATATGTCAAACGGTGTGTTTGCTTTGTCGAGGCGCAACAATCGCTGGATATAGAGCTGCAGCACGTTACGGTTGAGCAGTTGCAAGCCATTGTAACGCGGGTGGAAGTCGGGCTGGTCCACCTTGAAAAGTTTCTCACGGAACGCCTGGTCGAGATATGCATCAATCTTATATCTCTCCTTGGTGACAAGCCGGTCAAGGATCTCTGCTGTGATAGTGTTCCTGTGGTCTTTACCGGAGAGGTCCTCATAGATTAGTTCGGCAGTGCGGTGGAAGATGTCGCCGAAGATCTTGTTGTCTATCTCCTGGTCGTCGTCATCGTCCTCGCGGAGCCCGCAGATGGTGTTGTAATAAAACATCAGCTGGCAGCGCAGGTAACGGCTGATGGCTGTGGGGGAGAGGGACGTGATGCCGGCAAGCTTCTTCTGCACGGTCTCGTCTTTCTCGACAGGCACCCGGTTGACGGTCGACACGCTCTGTCCTGACTGCATCGTCAGTCGTTTGATGGTCTGTCCGCTCTCCACCATGAACTGCAGCATGAAACGGCTCATCTCACCTTGCCGGCCGTCGTCGGTGGCATTGTTGAAGGTGATCGTGACGTCAGCAGCACGCTGCAGGAGCGAGTGGAAATAATAGGAGTAGATGGCGACCTTGTTTTCGACAGTCGTCATCTCATAGCCTTTGCGCAGGGAGTGAGGAATGAACGAGGTGTCGTTGATACCCTTCGGGATGTTGCCCTCGTTGCAGGAGAGTAGCAGCACATGCTCGAAGTCGAGGTTACGCGTCTCCAGGACGCCCATGATCTGAATGCCGATGGCGGGTTCACCATGAAACGGTACCGATGTGGCATTGATGAGTTGGGAGAGGAGCCGTTGCAGGAGCACGGGTGTCGTCTCGGCATCTAACTGAGCGAAGAGGTCTTTCAGGCGGTTGATGACGGTGTACATACGGAAGACAGACTCGTGCATCAACGGGTCTTTCTCCTCACGGGAA
>CALJCU010000592.1 GCA_938023885.1 uncultured Prevotella sp.
TATTTTCTCTCCCAATTTAAGACTGCGCTTTCCACCATTAACGGCTTCTACATAGCATTCCATGCCCGGTCCTAACGCAGTACGGCTGATGCCATCTATCGTTTGGCCGGAACGCACAGTGACAGTTTTCTTGATGCCTGTAATGATATAGGCTCCCGTACGGATTCGAGGATCACGGTTGTATTTAGCTTGCAGAGCCTTTTCTTGAGACAATTCTCCTTCTTCCTCATCACTCGCTTTCTCCCTGATCCTTGACTGAGTCATTGGAGTAGTCTTTCGTGTATCAGTAGGTTTTTGCTTATGTTGCGATTGGATGCGGGCAACGTTATTTTTCTTTTGATTTTGCGCAATGATCTTCATCTGCTTCTCCAGAAGTTCTATATGATGGTCACGCTTCTCTATCTGCTTCCATAGATAGTATCCGCCACCGATACAGCCTAGAACAATTACTACAGCAGCGATGATGAGAAATTTAAGCGTATTGCTCTGATGCTCTTCAACGATATTTTCATCATCAACAGACTTCTCGTTTGAAGGCTCTACTGTTTCTTGCTCCTCTCCATTCAGCTTAACATCGACCAGGGAATTATCAACTGTCTGTTCAGATGCGTATTGCACTTCTTGTCTCTCACCTGTTACAGGGACATCGTTAACAGGAACATCCGGTTCTAAGACCTCAGGTTTAGTGTCCTCAGATTGTTCTTTGACAGTACTTTCACCTATTGCCTTCAGCACAGCAGCCTTGGGGTCTTCTTCAAACTCCTTATCAATCTTAGAAAAGTCTACACCCTCATTGAGTACCACGGTATCGAACTGAGAGAAAGGCTTGTTTATCTCATCACGAAGTGTGGCATCAGGCGTGAAACTTATCTTGTCGCGTCCTTCAATCACGATAGGTTCACCCGTGTTGACATCCACGCTCTTACGAGCTGCTACACTGACAATCTTCAATATTCCGAGACCTTTGACCTTGACAAGTCTGTCAGTCTCAAGACCTTCATTGATAACCTCAAAGACAGACGTGACGAACCTTTCAGCATCAACTTTGCTCAAGCCGTGCTTATCAGATAGTGATGTTGAGAGTTCTTTGTTACCTATTCTGCTCATGGTTCGTTATGACTTTTTCAAATTTTCCTTGATGGCTGCTACAGGCCTGAAATTAAGAATCAGCTTCGGTGGCACGAGCATGCGTTGTTGAGTCCCAGGATTGACAATAATACGCTCCAAGCGTTTCTTCACTTCAAAAGTGCCGAAATTATTGATCTGCAATGAGTCACCCTCCTCCAAGTGCGCACCTATCTCACTGATAAGCGTACGTACCATCTGCCGGGTGTCAGCTTGCGTATATCCTGTCTTAACGGCAAGTTGTGCTATAAATTCCTTGTTGTTCATACTACATTATTTATAACACTTTACCATAAAGATCAAACTCATCGCTGTCTGTCATCAACACATTATAATAATGTCCTGTACGCAAATGGCGTTGGGCTGTAGGAATAAGGACCTCTGGATCCACTTCCGGAGAGCAGGCCTCTGTACGTCCAATATAGTAATCACCTTCCTTACGGTCGATAATAACTTTAAAGGTCTTTCCCACTTTGGCCGCCTCGATCTCAGAGCTGATCTCTTCCTGCACGGCCATAAGTTTATCGAGTCGAGCCTGTTTCACTTCGACAGGCACGTTATCTTTGTAATGCCTGGCCGAGTAAGTGCCTTCTTCCTCTGAATAGGCAAAAGCCCCCATTCGATCGAACTTCTCCTGTTTTACGAAATCGACAAGCTCATTGAAGTCTTCTTCTGTCTCCCCTGGAAATCCTACCATCAGCGTTGTACGAATAGTGATACCCGGTACGCGCTCACGGATTGTATGAATGAGGTCAAGAGTCTCCTGCTTCGTGACATGACGGTGCATGCGCGTAAGCATATGGTCAGAGATATGCTGTAAGGCAATATCAAGATACCTACACACATTATCATGCTCTCGCATCACGTCAAGGAGCTCAAGTGGAAACTGGTTAGGGTAAGCATAATGCAGACGAATCCACTTGACACCCTTAATGTTAGCCATCTTGTCAATAAGCTCGGCAATGCGCGTCTTGCCATAAAGGTCTACACCATAATAGGTAAGCTCCTGCTCGATAACCTGGAACTCAGTGACACCCTCATTAACAAGTTCCTTCATCTCCTGAAGAATATCTTCCATCGGCCGGCTTACGTGTTTTCCTGTGATAAGAGGGATGGCACAGTAAGCACAATGACGATCACAGCCTTCTCCTATCTTGATATAAGCGTAATGGGTGGGAGTAGTAAGCAGGCGGCGGCTGTTAGCAGTCACGCGACGCTCAGAGAAGGCTTTCCCTTCAACAGCACTTTTATCAGCAGGACCGAGGTCCTTCAACAACTGATTATAGTTGAACTTACCATAGAACTTATCCACTTCGGGGATGTTCTCTTCCAGTTCCTTTTGATAGCGCTGTGAAAGACAGCCCATGACAAAAAGCTTGTTAAGACGTCCTTCATTCTTTGCATTGACAAACTCTAGAATTGTGTTAATACTCTCCTCCTTTGCACTCTCTATGAAACCGCATGTGTTGATGACGGCTATCTCACCCTGTGGCCGCTTCGAGTCGTGGACGCAATGATACCCCATGTTCTCAAAACGACGCATGAGCTGCTCGGAATCAACAAGATTCTTGGAACAGCCCATGGTGATAAAGTCTATCTGGTTCAGTTTCATATCAGAATAGCGAGTCAACGAATTCTTTTTTGTTAAACAACTGAAGGTCTTCCATCTTTTCACCAAGGCCTATATATTTGACCGGTACTTTCAACTGGTCGGATATTCCTATCACGACGCCTCCCTTTGCCGTACCGTCGAGTTTTGTGATAGCGAGCGATGTGATGTTTGTGACGGCAGAGAACTGTTTTGCCTGCTCGAAAGCGTTCTGGCCGGTACTACCATCAAGAACGAGCAGCACCTCATCCGGAGCGGTGGAAATGACCTTTTTCATCACGTTTTTAATCTTCTTCAGCTCGTTCATCAGGCCGACCTTGTTGTGCAGACGTCCGGCTGTATCTATGAGAACTACATCCGCGTCGTTAGCCTTAGCACTCTGAAGCGTGTCGAACGCGACGCTTGCAGGGTCGGATCCCATCTGCTGTTTAATAACAGGCACGCCAACACGGTCACCCCATATCTGTATCTGCTCTACAGCAGCAGCGCGGAAAGTATCAGCAGCACCAAGGTACACTTTCTTTCCCGCTTTCTTAAACTGATAAGCGAGCTTGCCGATAGTCGTGGTCTTACCTACACCATTCACGCCTACGACAAGAATGACGTAAGGCTTGTGGTCCGTGGGCAGATCCCAGTTTGCATTGTCATCGGTATTATTCTCCGTGAGAAGTGCGGCAATCTCTTCCTTAAGAATCTTGTTCAACTCTGAAGTAGAGACATATTTGTCGCGCGCCACGCGCTCTTCGATGCGGTGGATAATCTTCACGGTTGTATCGACACCTACATCAGAAGTAATCAAAACCTCTTCAAGATTATCGAGTACATCGTCATCGACTTTTGACTTTCCGGCGATAGCGCGTGTAATCTTAGAAAACATGCTCTGTTTCGTCTTCTCCAGACCTTGGTCTAAGGTTTCCTTGTTCTTCTTGCTGAATAGTCCGAATATTCCCATTTGCTCGCTTTATTACTGCCTTGGATTCATTTTTAATTCTCTGTAGTTGCCAGTCACAGACTTTCGTCTTCCGGTTTCTGGAGTTTTCTTTTGATCTTTAGCATGTGTTTCTTATTTCTCAGCCATGCTTCTTTCCGCTCCTCGTAGTCTCTGCGGTGCCGCTCGAGAAAATTATCTGCCATTTTAGCTATATTACTTAAAGTGACTGTAGATAACCTGCAACTGGAGCGGACTATTGGTCCCTGTTCCCTTGACAAGCCTGGTACTTGTAAGCGACATATCATGTGACACTTTTGTTACGGTAGTACTTGTTGAAGATGATGAACCGTAATAATAACTCGAACTACTTGATGTAGAAGAAGATGTCGTTGTCAATGCCACAGGAATAAGCACTACCTTGTTCCAGTTGACCGATCGCTTGCTCACATCTATAGAATCCATAGCAGTAATCATCCCTGATATATTATTA
>CALJCU010000593.1 GCA_938023885.1 uncultured Prevotella sp.
GCGGTGACAATATCAGTGGAAGCAAGGGTGAGTATTTCAATGGCAAGGCCTATACCCCGACAAATGAACTTACTGAAGGACGTACAAAATACGGAGCCAACAACAACGTTAGAATCTTCCGGTATGCCGATGTCCTGCTAATGAATGCCGAGGCAAAAGTACGTCAGGGCAAGAATGGAGACGAGCCGTTTAATCTGGTACGTACACGTGCGAAGATGCCGGAACTCACCAATGTCACCGTTGACGAGATTCTTGACGAGCGCAGAATAGAGCTTGCCGGAGAATGGGGCGAGCGCTATAATGATCTTGTAAGAACAGGAAAGGCCAAGGAAGTGTTAGGCGCAAGTGGCTGGACGGAAGACAAGACCTATTATCCTGTACCTTTCACCCAGCTGAGCAATATCCCGGCGCTTAAGAACGATCCGAAAGAATAAACCTATCTCTTTTTACTTCATAACACATGGCACGGTCAACGAAATTTCTTCCGTGCCGTGTGCATGAAGCGTACAGTTTGATATCAAGAAAAGATTTATTGATGTATGAAGACTAGCTTTTTCTTATCCTTAACGGTCTGCTTGCTGACAACTGGCAATGTACTTGCCCAGGTAGTAACTCAGACTGACTCCGTAAAAGTAGTCAAAGGTCAAGTCAGTGATTATTTCATACCTGTACATAATGAGTATTTCATCAAAGGCCGTGTGTTCGGGTCTGATGGCAGACCACTGACAAATGCTACAGTGATGTTCTTTGCAAGTCCTTGCCATTGCAACACAGACAAAAATGGGTATTATCAGATTAAGGCTACTGATTCAGATACACATCTTTATATCTATGCTCCAGGCTATGGTTTCAATCACATTTACCGAAAAGCAGGGCTATG
Source organism: uncultured Prevotella sp. (assembly GCA_938023885.1). Classification (GTDB taxonomy): domain Bacteria; phylum Bacteroidota; class Bacteroidia; order Bacteroidales; family Bacteroidaceae; genus Prevotella. Next base: position 881 of record CALJCU010000593.1, read on the forward strand.
GCAAATAGATATCACAATGCATATTGCATCCTCTACCCCATCATTGCCCAGAACAAAGGCAAAGTCTACACCTTGGTATGATCCGGAACACCCGTCAACCACAACATACTGCAATCCGCTCAACATCAGCTACAACTACGAGCCTTTTAATGACAATGTAAAACGTGGAGGATGTTTCCGTTCCACGGCAGATCCTATGGCTATCGTCTATAAAGGCAAATACTTGCTTTTCTCTACGAACCAGGGAGGCTATCACTATTCGGACAATCTCAGCGACTGGGACTTCCGTACGGCAACATTTCAGCGTCATCCGACTGATGATGATGTATGTGCGCCATCTGCATGGGTCAGTGGGGATACGCTTTATTATACCGGCTCCACGTATGAGGGTTTACCGATATGGTATACTGTCGCCCCGTCTACTGGACGTTGGAGGCAAGCTATCAGCCGCAATTCACTTCCCTCTTGGGATCCGTGTTTTTTTCAGGACGATGACGGAAAGCTCTACCTGTACTACGGCTCAAGCAACGAGTACCCGCTCAAGGCTGTAGAAGTGAGTTGTCAAAACTTTGATCCTGTAGGCTCTATTCATGATGTCATCATGCTTCATCCTGAAAAACACGGATGGGAGCGATTTGGTATGAACAACGATGATTCAACAACTCTGCGTCCTTTCACTGAGGGAGCATTCATGACCAAGCACAACGGTCTGTATTATCTTCAATATGGTGCACCGGGGACGGAATTTAAAGTCTACGCAGATGGTGTATACGTCGGCAAATCTCCAATTGGTCCATTTACTTATCAAAAACACAATCCAATGAGCTACAAGCCTGGCGGCTTCGTTCAAGGTGTTGGACACGGAGGTACCTTCTGTGATGTTCATGGGCAATATTGGCACGTGGGGACATGCATGCTCTCACTAAAATACAAGTTCGAGCGACGCATTGGCCTCTACCCTACTTTTTTTGATAAGGATGGTGTAATGTGGACCGATACTTCCTTTGGCGACTACCCCCAGCGCAATGCTGATTACGAAGGCAAGGACCGCTTTACTGGCTGGATGCTACTGTCAATTGGCAAGGAGATGAGCTGCTCATCAACAGATACACTTGATGTGCAGAATCTTGCGGATGAGAATATGAGAACATACTGGAGCGCTAAGACGGGATACCCGGGAGAATGGATCAAAATAGACCTGGCTCATCCTTGCGATGTCCGAGCCATCCAGTGTAACTTCTATGATAGAGGTACCGCCCAATGCAACCGCGCCTCAGATACATATTATCAGTACCGTATATGGGCAAGCGATGATAATGTCAACTGGAAACTTGTAGTAGACAAAAGTGACAATGACAGAGATGTGCCGCATGACTATGTTGAGTTGCAGCAGCCACTAAAGACGCGCTATCTGAAACTAGAGAACCTCCATATGCCAGGAGGTGGAAAATTCTGTCTTTCCGAATTTCGCGTTTTCGGAGAGTCTGCTGGTGAAAGGCCCTCGGCTCCAAGGAAGTTCAAAGTAATACGTGACCGTCACGACCCACGAAATGCAAAAATCTCCTGGGTCTCTGAAAATGGTACGTACGGGTACAACATCTATTTCGGCATTGCGACGGACAAACTGTATCATTGTATTACCATTTATGGAAATAGCTCTTACGACCTTCGCGGACTCGATGTCGGAACTGACTATTACTTTTCAATTCAGTCTCTTGCTGAGCAAGGCCGTTCTGAACTCTCAAAACAAATAAAGATATGAGTGGAACAAAAAATATAATAATAATAGCTGCACTTCTTATCATGGCCTTTATCTCAGGTCTGATGCTCTCGTCTTTCGTTATAGGAGACAGAAACCTGCCAGTGACTCTAATTGCCATCGCTTTTCCTGCGCTTACCCTGTGGCTGTCATGGAAAAAGTATGCGGCCATTGAAGGCAAAGGAAAATGGACTCTTTCGTTATACAGTCTGTTATGCGCGATCGCTGGTTTCATCTTTTCCATTAAAGGAATATGCTAATAATTAAATTATGAATTTTAAGAAAATTTTATCAATATCTCTACTTGCCGCGCTTACACTCTATGCTTGCGCATCCACGGAGAATGAGACATCTGCGAAAAATGAAAGCGGATCTCTTTCTGACCGCCCAGAGACATTCGCCTCAGATTCCGCCATGCTCGATTATATAGAAAAGGTCCATCTTAATTATATGTGGGACGGCGCAGAATCTGTCTCAGGCATGGCACATGAACGTATCCATATGGATGGGGACTATCCTGAGCATGATGAAGACGTTGTCACGCTGGGTGGCAGTGGCTTTGGCGTTGCTGGTCTCGTAGCGGGGATTGACCGTGGATTCATTCAAAGGGATAAAGGTGTAG
>CALJCU010000594.1 GCA_938023885.1 uncultured Prevotella sp.
ACTGATGTAGTCACAGTCGAAGCCCAAAGAATCAATCTTGTTGATAGCTTTGATAAACTCCGGTGACTTCTCTGAGATATGGTGGATATCAAACTGCATAAGCAACGGATTGGTATTATGCTGCCACATATCTGTAAGTGGCAAGACGACGAGGAAGTCGTTGTCGGGCTTGCCCCATTGCAGGAAGCTCTGACAACGCTCGATATACTGCATCAGGAACGGCGCATCATGCCATATACTGTTCGTGGGACTCATGTTGATCGACGCATAGAACTGCCATCCGGGCCACGGAGCGTTCTTCGGACTATACGGCGTGCCATGGAAGAACATGTGGTTTACGCCACAGGTGAACATCAAGTCCAGGTCCGGCTTCATCTGTGACAACGAGACGCGGAAATGCTCCGTCAGCCACGTGAAGGTCTCACTTGAGGTGAACGGCTTGCCCATGACATGTGCCGCCGACGAGGCATACTTGAGCATACTGAGGTCACTGAAGTTCTTCCGTGTGAAGCCGGGATCCTGACGCAGGCCTCTGATACCGAAGTTGCTAAGCCCGAAGCCTTCTATCTCCGGGATGTCGACAGCCCCATAGAGATCGAGGAGGTTGGCGGGTGAGCCATGGGCCTGATTGCGGACGATGGCACCATGACTGTGTGCCCATGCCACCCATTGCTGGGTAAAGTTATGATAGAGCATGTCCGACAGCGTCTCGCGATAGTCGCATACCACGCGAGGGTCGCCATCGACGAGCCTCTCGATACTGTCCATGAGATTATAGCCGCGCCGTTGCTTAAACTCCTTCAGCAATCGTGGTGTCCAGTCGGCACGATAGACCTCATAGGAATCGTTAAAGAAAGTGTGAGGGTAAGGCGTGTTCGTAGCTGCAAAGGCAGAGTCGATATGATGCAGATAATGAGCCACAGCGGTCGAGTCGAAATGATCGATAACCCAGCCCTCGCCACCGGGTGCGGAACGCTTGACCTTCTGCAGTGTGCGACTGATAAAGAGCGCGATGACACGTTTCTTGTTGTTCTTGTCGACTGTCCTGAAGCTACGGGCATCGACAAACTTCGCAATCTTCTTTTCCTTAGCCGGCAGGTTAAATACTATCTTCCTAATATCAGTACGCGCATTGACCAATGTATCCACGAAGACAGCTTTGCAGGCTGCCTCATTGAGTGGTACCCACGGACCGCCGAACGGCCAGCCTGTACCGTTGTTAAGGTCGACCTCAATAGAGTCATCCTTCGCCACCTTCTCCGTATAGCGCAAGGCTTTCATCCATTCAGGCGAGAGATAAGACAGTTCGTTTCTCTCGTTTCCCTGTATGCCATAGATCGGCGTGATCTCCACAGCACCGATGCCTGCCTGATGCAACTGGTCGAGGTTCCACTTGAGGTCAGCGTTGTCTACCGCCGAGCCGAACCACCACCAGCGCACGCCCGCCTTGGCCTCAGCCTTAGGCTCAGGCCATTGCGGCACATAGGTCGACTGATACAACCTATAATATTCTGTCGCGCCAAGCAGCCAGCAGCCCGTACCGTAGTCTTCAAAGTCAGGCATCTTGTCATAAGAGAGGGGCTGACCGGCTGACGGGTCCTTGCCCGTGCCTTGGTTCCAACCGAGGAAGCCATTGTCGTGGACACAGGTCCTCAATGCAGTCCAGGCTTTGTCGCAAGCCGTCCGGTAGGTGGCAGCATCGATGATACCATGATTGATACCCCAGCTCATGCCATAGAGGAAGAGCGCCGTGCCTGTCATCTCAGGACCACCATAGGTTGCCGGAGAGACAAGACTGACATTCCAGAAACCGTCCGCACGCTGACAATTGAGCAGTGCTTTCGACATCTGCTGGAAATCCTTGAGGAAGAACTTATACGTCTTTGACCTCGGATCCAACTGTTCCATGCTTCTCACCAAGGCGGCATAGACCCAGCCGTTGCCACGGCTCCAATAGCAGTTGTTGCCGTCCTGCTCCTTATAAGGCAGCACATAGTCCTTGTCGCGCCACCATAGTCCGCGCTCAGCGTCTTTTACTTTCCCATTGACATTGAACAAACCTCCGCCACAGGTGTTACGCGAGCAGCGGTAGGACTTCACGGCATAGTCGAGATATTTCTTCTCACCCGTGATCTTATACATCTTCACATAGACGGGCATCGCCATCTGGATGGCATCGATCCACGTCCAGTAGTCGTACCGTCCCGTTGCCATCTGCTTGTCGAGGTTCTCCCGGACATGAGTGATCATCTTCTCATCCTTCGTCTGCTCGTAACGCTCGAGATAGGTCTGCGCACAGCACTGATCGTCGGCATCCGTCGTCTTCACACCATTGCGTGGCGTCCACTGATGGAAGTTGGCCCAACGGTCGACATAGTCGATGTAGCGCTGCTGTGAGTCGAGGCGATACAACGCCATAAGACCTTCGTAATAGACGGCACGCGTCCACAACGAGCTCGGACGGATCTTCTTCACATTCGTCGGTTGCGTCGGGTCGCTGTACTTCTGCATGAAATAATCGTTCACGCGGCGCGCTTCTCCAATAATATTCTCCTGCGCCGTTGCCGGAGAAAATTGAAAGATTGAAAGAATGAAAAGATGAAATATTGAAAGCTTGAGTCGCATACGGGTTCTATTAATCGTTTATTATCAATCAGTTCCCGTCCGGCTTACGTGTGTCGACCAATGAGGACTGATACCATTTATAAGTCTTGAAGTCATCGGGCTTCGCCGGATCATAATCCTTCCAGTTCGGCCGCAGGTCTTTGACGATGGGCAGATTAAGTTGTTTCATGCCCATAACGACCATTTTGGCCACTTCGTAAGCCCCGTAAGGGTTGAAGTGGGTGTTGTCGGCCAGCGCTTTCGTCTGGTAAGGGAAAGTGCCCATCGGATAGTGCACGAGCGCCTTGGTACTGTTCTCATAGCCCAACGTCTCAAAGAACGTACGCGTCATGTCATGAAGTTCTATCACAGGCACGTGCTCCCGCATGGCAACGGCGCGCATGGCATCGGGATAGTCACCGTGGGTCTCTAGAATCTTATTCTTTGTCTTGTCGAAGAGGCGGCGCTGCGTCGGCGTGACAAAGACGATGTTTCCACCCTTGGTCCGCACCTTATCTATATAGGTCTTCAGCATGTAGGAGAAGTTATACCAGGCGCCACTGCCCGGCGTTTTCTCCTTTTGGTCGTTGTGGCCGAACTCGCAAAACACATAATCGCCCGGACGCAACATCGACAGGATCTTGTCGAGACGAT
>CALJCU010000595.1 GCA_938023885.1 uncultured Prevotella sp.
CATTGGTTCGACTGCCAATGCGTGGGTCGCTCTTTTGGTTGCGATAGATGCCGAATGGAGATACGCCGAACTTCACCCAAGGCTTGCGTTTATGGATGGTATTACTGAGCCGGTTGATGAAGCTGCTGACATTGTTGCGTCGCCAGTCACCGATATTCTCGAAACCACGTTGATTAGCACGGAAATAGCCCTCATCAGGTATCTCCTCACCTGCAACGGGATAAGGATAGAAGTAATCGTCAATGTGTATTCCATCCACATCATAACGGCTCACAATGTCGTCTACAACCTTGCAGTTGTAGTCAGCGGTCTCTTCCAGAGCTGGATTGAGAATGAGCTGGCCTCCATAGGGAAATGTCCAGTTGGGATGCAGGGCGGCGATATGACTGGCGGCGAGAGAGGTCGTCCCCTTGGTCTTAGCCCGGAAAGGATTGATCCAGGCGTGCAGCTCCATGCCACGTTTGTGGCACTGCTCGATCATCCATTGCAGCGGATCCCAGTAAGGCAGAGGGGCACGGCCTTGCTGCCCTGTAAGATAACGGCTCCATGGTTCCAGGTTACTCTTGTAGAGCGCATCGCACTCCGGGCGTACTTGGAAGATGACGGCATTGACGCCGTCAGCTTTCAGTATATCAAGCTGCCGACTAAGTTTCTGTTGGATAGATTGCGTGGACATCCCTATGAACTGTCCGTTGACGCATTGGATCCAAGCACCACGGAACTCCCGTTTTTGAGCATTCGCTATACAGGAGAAAAACAAGATGAGAAAAAGTAAAGTTGTTCTTAATGCTTTCATAGATGCAAAGTTAATGCTTTTCCATCGTTCTCGCAAATTGACTTTTTTGGGGGGCGTGCTTGTGGCTTATGAAACTTGGTTTGTCCAATTGGTCTGTCAAAGCCTTTGATGTGATGTTGACAGATTCGTAGATAAAACTTTTACAGTCTAAATATACCGAAAGTCTGGAAGCAAAACTTCCAGGCTTTCGGTATCGCTTATTTAGAATCTGTATCCAATCGTGAAAGTGAACTGATTGCGGTAGAAGCCCACTTTCGTTGCATCTGCGACGTTGTCATATTCAGATGCTTCATGGTTGTCGTTCTTATAGTAGCTCATGAACGGATAGAAGTCACCATTGGTATGGCTGTACTGGTAAGCGGCATCGGCAAAGAAGTTTTTGTGGCTGTAGCCGAGACCGAAGGTGAAGCGGTTTGTTGCTTTCCAGTTGGTGTAGTCGGCTGAGGTAGCATAAGCTACACCTGGTGACTGGAGAGCGTCGTCACGGTAAGCGCCGTCATTAAACTGCGGCGACATGTAGTTGTAACCCACTCGGACAGCGAAATCGGGAACCGGTTTGTATTCGAGGCCAAGCTTCAAAAGATGAACGCTCTTGAGGTTCAGTTCAGTGTCGTTGTTCATCGCATCATCGCTGTTGCTGTCCGTATAATAGCTGTCTGTCCAGTAGTCATAATAGGAGTCACCATCGTTGACCCGGTTGTCGATAGCTCCGTATTTCTGGTATTCATAGGTGAGACCCATAGCAAGGTAGTCACCGATAGTGTGACCAAGACTGATACCGAACTTCCAGGGGGTATAGACCTTAAAGTCGTAATCGGCAGAGTTACCCTTGTCAGGGCTGTAATTCTTGTTGTTGTTTGCCGGATAGAATGTCAGGTCGTAGGCGTTCCTCATCGTCAGGTCGTAGAACACCGGAGTGTTGACATAGACACCGATGCGGAACGGTGAGTCTTCGATGGGGCGGAAGACAGCACCAAACTTAACATCGAAGCCTGTACCGTCAATCTTCAGCATCTCATAATTGTCGGAGAGAGAGCCAGTAGCATCATTCTCTGTATAAAGTTTGTTGCTGCGGTAATTAACATCATGCAGACCGAAAGTAGCGCCGAGGAATACGCGGTTGTTGATGTTGCCACTGACATTGAAGTCGTATTCTCCGATGTAACCTTTCTGATACTGTCCGAACATAAACGATGTAGCATTATAATAGTTCATCGTTTTCTGATCGTTCACGAGGAAGTGGGCATAAGCATCGTCCACGCCGTTCCATGCCCAGCTGCCTTTCCCGCTTAATCCTTGGGTGTATTTGGCAGCAGAGAACTTATTGAGTGAGGCTTTGCTCAGGTTGTTTGCTGTAGAGAGAATCTGGTCGAAGTTGCGGCTTTTGTGATAGTTGAAACCGACGTTCAGCCATGAGTTACGCCCGGTCCTAGAAGTCCAGACGAAGCCCGCCTGGTCGAAGCTTGCATTTGTAGCGTCACCTTTGAAGTTCAGTCCCCAGTTCTTTTTAGCGTTGTCACCCGCCTGCGAGACCAGACCGCCGGAGACAGCAAATTGTGATTTACGAAAAAGGCCGATACCTGCCGGGTTCGACTGCATCGTAGACAGATCGGCTCCTAAGGCCTCCATGGCACCGCCCATGCCGACATACCGTGCGGTACCGTTGAGCTCATTCTCCATGAGCTTCGTATCCTGATACGTCTCTTGGGCTGCCATAGGTAT
>CALJCU010000596.1 GCA_938023885.1 uncultured Prevotella sp.
CCGCCGCAGCAGACAGTCGGAGAGCAACACGATCGTTGTGGGACGCGACGCCCGTATCTCCGGAGAGATGGTAAAGAATGTAGTGTGCGGCACTTTGATGGGCATGGGCTACGATGTCATCAACATCGGTCTGGCAACGACACCTACGACAGAGCTCGCCGTACGCATGAGCCACTCTGCCGGCGGCATCATCATCACTGCCAGCCATAACCCCCGCCACTGGAACGCGCTGAAGCTACTCAACAAAGAAGGGGAGTTTCTCACCGGGAATGACGGCAATGAGGTTCTTGCCATCGCAGAGAAAGAAGACTCTGAATATGCCGACGTAGACCATCTCGGCCATTATACAGAAGACAACACATACAACCAGCGGCATATCGACTCGGTGCTCAACTTGCGCCTCGTCGACACGGACGCTATCCGCAACGCTCATTTTCATGTCTGCGTCGATTCTATCAACTCTGTCGGCGGCATCATCCTGCCTCAGCTCCTTGATGCCCTAGGCGTGGAGCATAAGTTCCTCAACGGCACGCCTGACGGTAACTTCGCCCATAATCCAGAGCCACTGGAGAAGAACCTCGGCGGCATCATGGAGGAGGTGAAAGAGGGAGACTACGACCTCGGTATCGTCGTCGACCCGGATGTGGACCGTCTCGCCTTCATCGAGGAGAACGGAAAGATGTACGGTGAGGAATATACGCTTGTCACCGTTGCCGACTATGTCCTCGACCACGTCAAGGGCTCTACCGTGAGCAACCTGTCGTCGACACGCGCCCTGCGTGATGTCACGGAAAAGCATGGCTGCAAATATTATGCTGCCGCCGTGGGTGAGGTTAACGTCACAACAAAGATGAAGGAAGTGAATGCCGTCATCGGTGGTGAAGGAAATGGCGGAGTGATCTACCCGGAGAGCCACTACGGCCGTGACGCACTGGTGGGTATCGCCCTCTTCCTCAGTTCACTCGCTCAGAAAGGTTGCAAGGCATCAGAGCTCCGTGCCGCCTTCCCCAACTATTTCATGGCGAAGGATCGCATCGACCTGGAACCGGGAACGGATGTCGACGCACTACTCGACCGCGTAAAACGTAAATACGAAGGGGTGCGTGACGTCAAGGTCACAGATATCGATGGCGTGAAGATCGACTTCCCTGACTGTTGGGTTCACATGCGCAAATCAAACACAGAGCCCATTATCCGCGTCTACTCCGAGGCTAAGACGATAGACGAGGCACAGCAGCTGGCGAAAAAGATGCAGAAAGAATTAGCATAAGATGACAGCTACTATGTGGCTGTATACACAACATAAACAAAACAGGACGGCCTTTGAGCCGTCCTCTTTTGTTTATAGCATTTCCTGCAGCGTCGGATGGATATGGATGACACGCCGGAGGCTGTCCACGGAAGCCCCTACACTGATGAGTGCACTGACCTCCTGCACAAGGTCGGCAGCATGAGCACCAAGAACATGGCAGCCTATGAGCCGCCCCTCTGGTGTCGACACTGTCTTGACCAAGCCCTCGGTGGCATCCATCGCCACCGCCTTGCCGTTGGCACGGTAAAACGATTTCGTCTCAACGGGTACCATTGCCGGATCACCCGACTTGAGAGCGTCTGCCGTGACACCTGTCCCTGCCAGTTCGGGCATTGGGAAGACAGCCCAGGGTACGGGCGTCACATCCGAAGGCTTCTCCTGTCCGAGAAGGATATCAACGACACGACGGCCCTGAGCCTCAGCGGCATGGGCAAGCTGCATGCGGCCATTGACATCACCGACAGCATAGATACCTTTGACACTTGTCTCCAAGTTGTCGTCCACCTTGATGCCATGACAGTCAAACCCGATACCTATCTCATCCAGTCCCAGACCTTCCGTGTTAGGGCCGCGCCCCGTTGCTGCAAGGATGATGTTGCCCTCTACGGTGAAGTCCCTGCCCTTTTGCGTAAAGGTCAATGCGACACTATCGGGCGCAGACACTCCTTCCGTGCCAACGGACTTAGCCGCAGCTTGCAGATAGAACTTCACGCCACGTTTCTCCAGACTTTTCCGCAACCGTTTGGCAAGGTCACTGTCCGCCATAGGCAGACACTCCTTGAGAAACTCGACCACCGTAATCTCCGTACCGAAAGCATTGAAGGCCGAGGCCATCTCCATGCCGATGACACCGGCACCAATGATGATGAGACGTTCCGGGAGCGTGGCGAGGGCGAGCAAGCCCGTGGAATCGACCACTTTCGGATGGTCAATACCTTCTACCCGTGGCAGCACGGAATGGGAGCCTGTGGCAATAAGGACGGAATCGGCGGTATAGTCGTGTCCGTCACAGGTCACAGTGTGAGCGTCCTTCAGTCGCGCAGCCCCACGGACGAGCGTGATACCGGGCCGGCGCATGAGTGTCTCCACACCTTCGCGCAACTGAGCCACAACAGCGTCCTTATGTTCATGGAGCTTAGCAAAATCGATAGCAGGCTGAGCCGATTGCCACAAGCCCCAGTCCGCAGCCTTGACATTGTCGAGGACAAGCGAGGCAGCATGGCAATAGACCTTCGTCGGGATACAGCCACGGTTGAGGCATGTGCCGCCCGCCTCCGCTTTCTCAAAGACGGTGACGGTCATGCCTGCCTTGACAGCATATTCGGCTGTGGCATAGCCACCCGGGCCACAGCCGATGATAATAAGAGATTTTGGCATAAGCGTTATTCTTTAGCGTAGCGTAATACCGGATGCCTTGCCGCGAGCACATCGTCGACACGCGTGATAGGCGTGTTGTGCGGCGCGCCCTTCACCTTGTCGGGCTCCCCGACAGCCTCCCCGGCTATCTTGCGCATCACGCCGATGAACTCGTTGAGGGTCTCCAGACTCTCATTCTCCGTCGGTTCTATCATCATGGCCTCATGGAAGAGCAACGGGAAGTAGATTGTAGGAGCATGATAACCGTAGTCGAGCAACCGCTTGGCCACATCGAGGGTCGTCACACCTGTCGACTTATCCCTGAGTCCGTTGAACACGAACTCATGCTTGCACGGTCCGGAGACAGGCAGCTCGTAGGCATCCTTCAGGCTCTCCTTCACGTAGTTGGCATTGAGCGTGGCAAGGGGTCCGACCCATTTGATATTCTCCTTGCCTAAAGACAGGATATAGGCGAGGGCACGGAGCTGCACGGCGAAGTTACCCGTAAAAGCCCCGACATGAATCTCATGAGCCGTAGGTGACGACGAGGCTGCATCGTGACCATGGTTGAGCACGAACCTGTCACCGTCGCGCTCCACATGCGGATAAGGCAGGTATTTCTCCAAGCCTTTGCGCACGCCGACAGGACCGGATCCCGGGCCACCGCCGCCGTGAGGCGTGGAGAAGGTCTTGTGAAGGTTGACATGCATGACGTCGAACCCCATGTCACCCGGACGGCAGATACCGAGGAGCGGGTTGAGGTTGGCACCGTCGTAGTACATCAGCGCCCCACATTCGTGTACAAGCCTGGCAATCTCCGGGATATCATGCTCAAAGAGCCCCAGGGTGTTGGGGTTCGTCATCATCATCGCTGCCACATCGGGTCCGAGGAGCGGCTTGAGGTCTTCGACATCGACGCGCCCGTCGGCCGTACTCTTCACCTCCACAACCTCGAGGCCGCAGACAGCAGCAGAGGCCGGGTTCGTGCCATGGGCCGAGTCAGGCACGATGACTTTCTTACGGGCTGTGTCGTCACGGTCCTCATGACAGGCACGGATAATCATCAGACCCGTCAGTTCACCATGGGCACCGGCACACGGGTTGAGCGTGAAGTCAGACATACCCGTGATGGCCGAGAGGGCATGGCGCAGTACCCACTCTGCCTCCATGGCCCCCTGGACCGTTGCATCGGGCTGTAAGGGATGGAGCGTGGAGAAAGACGGGAGGGCCGCCATCTCCTCGTTGATGGGCGGATTATATTTCATCGTACAGGAGCCCAACGGATAGAAACCGTTGAGCACG
>CALJCU010000597.1 GCA_938023885.1 uncultured Prevotella sp.
TGGCTCACCGGTATCGTGGTTGTCGACAAAGGTGACGGCGTACTGAGGCTCCACTCCCGTGAGCGTCGCCGTGGTGTAGGCAGCCAGTTTGCCCCACTCTCCGCTGAATGCGCTTTTAATGAGATACTTCATCGGAAAGTCGAAAGCGGCACTCGTCTTGCCGGTAGCGTCTACCCAGTCTTTCACGCCACCAAAGGGATGGTCGCCACTTTTCGAGTCGGTCACGGACCCCTGCCAGTACTCGCCCACAGAGAACTGCGGCTTGGCTGCCTCGTTGTACATCTTGACATAAGCAGGATCATAACCTTTCACAAAGTCGTAGCGGAAGCCCGTGTAGCCCATTTCGTTGAGCAGGAAATCCTCGTAGGTCTTGACGTTCTGTTGTGTCGTGGCATTGGTGTGGTCAAGGTCGCGGCATCCGCCATCGTTCAGGCCGGTATCCTTGGCACCCTTGATCTTTCCTTTCGCCTCGGAATCTGTTCCGGTCTGTGCCTCGTCGTCACTGCATATCTGGGTGTAGTTCGTGTGGTCCCAGCTGACACTGTACTTCTTGCCGGTGTTCTGTCCCGTGACGGTCTCATCGGCGAAATCACACCATTTGCTCATGCCGTTCTTGTGGTTGATGACGACATCTGCGATGATGCCGGTGCCTTTAGCCTTATAGGTTTTTATCATTGTCCGAAGGTCAGCCTCTGTGCCGAAGGCACTTTTCTGATTGAACCAATAGATGGGGTAGTAGCCCATGTTGTTCGTGGAAGCTTTGCACCATCCGCTCTGCGGTACCCAGATGAGCTTGAAATACTTCGACAGCGTGTCGGCTTGCGTCGTGAGGTTGGTCCACTGTGTGTCTGAATAACTGTCCCAGCAGAAAGCCTGGAGCATCACGCCGCCGTAGTTGGCCGGCCAGCCTTGTGCAAGGGCCCCGAGCGGAAGTAGGATGAGGGAGAGTAGAAGAGAATAAACGTGTTTCATAATTTGCTGTTTAAAATATGTGTGTCATTATCTTGCACGAAGTTACGAATTAAATATGAATACGGATTGCATGATATAAATCAATTTGTGAATTATTTTGTGTAAACGTTTGCGCACACAGGAGACGGCCTGTAAAGATGCCCCGTGAAAGGCATGAGG
>CALJCU010000598.1 GCA_938023885.1 uncultured Prevotella sp.
TCGATGAGGTCTTCCTCACAGAGATATACCCGGCACGCGAGCAGCCTATTCCCGGTGTCACCTCACAGATTATCTACGATAATATCAAGCCGGGAGTGGAGAAGAGCCTCATCAAGAAAGACGAAGTGCCCGGCCTCGTCAAGAACCGTGACTTCGATGTGCTCGTCATCCTCGGAGCCGGCGATCTCGACAATATGATGCCTCAGATAGAGAAGATTATCAACGCAAAGAAATAAGACAAGACGACAGATGCACGTCAACTGGAAAAGAACATTACTTGTAGGCTGCGATATAGTACTTGGCGCCTATATCGTTGTCGCTATGGCGGCTTTCGACAAGCCCGCCAGCGAGAATACCGCATGCTCGCAAGTGGATATCAATGTCCAGGACGAGACTGTGAACGGATTCATCTCTCCCAAAGAGATAAGGAGCCGTCTCATCAAAGCCAATCTGTATCCGCTCAAGAAGACCCTCAGAGACATCAACACCCGGGAGATAGAGGAGAAGTTGAGGCAGAGCCCATTCATCAGAAACGCACAATGCTACAAGACCCAGAACGGGCACGTGTGGATTTCGCTCACCCAGCGCATGCCGACACTGCATGTCATGGCAGCCAACGGTGATGACTATTATCTTGATGATGACCACCGTATCATGCCCAACTCCCATTATACAAGCAACCTCATCATTGCATCAGGGGCCATTGACCGGTGGTATGCGCGCAACTATATATCCTATCTCGCCGATGCCATCATGGCCAACGACTTCTGGCAGAACCAGATAGAGCAAATCAACGTGCTGCCGGGAGGCGGCATAGAGCTTGTGCCGCGCGTCGGTGACAACATCTTATATATCGGTCAGCTGCCACAGACAAAATACATCTCGCAGCGCAAGAAGCTCGTCACTGATTACGCCAACCGGAAGATGAGCAGGCTAGAGAAATTCTACAGATACGGTCTCTCGCAGGCCGGATGGAACAAATATTCCTATATCAACGTAGAGTTTGATAATCAGATCATTTGCAAGAAAAGGAAAACAGAATAAAGTAGATATATCCCAATGGCAGAATTTACAGTAGCAATCGAATTAGGATCATCGAAAATCACTGGCATAGCAGGCAGAAAGAACAGAGACGGAAGCATCAGCATCCTCGCCCTGGCACAGGAGGACGGTGAGACCTGCATCCGGAAAGGTGTGGTACGCAATATCGACAAGACCGTCCAGGCGCTCTCCAACATCATCAAGAAGCTGGAGGCGACGCTCAAGACGCGCATCGTCCATGTCTATGTCGGATTTGGCGGACAATCCATCATGAGCGTGAAGAACACCAACGTCAGGGAGCTCTCCGCGGAAGGGGAGGTCTCGCAGGAGATGATCAACGAGCTCATGGATGCCAACAGGAGCATGCAATATCCGGACAGGCAAATCCTTGATGCTGTCACACAAGAGTACAAGGTCGACAACCAGTATCAGAATGAGCCGCCCGTAGGTGTGCCGTGCAGGCGCCTCGAGGGCAACTTCCTTAATATCCTATGCCGCAAGGAGTTCTACCGCAGACTGAAGAAATGTTTCGACCAGGCCAACATCAGTATCCTCGACATGTATATCTCGCCCCTCGCACTCGCTGACAGTATCCTCACCGATGCCGAGAAGCGGGGCGGATGCGTGCTTGTTGACCTGGGTGCCGACACCACGACCGTCAGTATCTATCATCGCAACATCCTTCGTAAGCTCACCGTCATCCCCTTGGGAAGCAGCAACATCACCAAAGACATCGCCGCCTTGCAGATGGAAGAAGAGGATGCTGAAAAAATGAAGATCAAATACGCCAGCGCCTATACGGATGCCAATGACATCGACCCCACGTTCACCTATCCCATCGACAGTGAACGATCCGTTGACATGCCTAAGTTTGTCGACATCGTGGAAGCCCGTGTACGGGAGATTATCGAGAACGTGAAGAGCCAGATCCCCGATGAATATGCCGACAAGCTCTTGGGAGGCATCATACTCACTGGAGGGGGCAGCAACATGCACAACACCGAACGTGCTTTCCGCCTCTATACGCACATCGAGAAGATAAGAACGGCTAAGTTTGTCAACGAGACCGTCAAATCGGGCAACCCTATCGTCAATGCCAAAGACGGCAGGCTCTGCACCGTCCTCGCTATCCTCGCTGAAGGTGACCAGAACTGTGCCGGCAATGACATCACAGGTGAGCTCTTTGAGCAAGTACAGCCGAAGCCGACCGTTCAGCCTGTCTCTCCTGCTCCATCGGCAAACCTGACAGGAAAAGTGATGGACGGGCCGGAGAAAGCACCACAAGGCACCCCACTCGGACAGAAGAGTCCCGGAAATGCAATAGATGAGAGAGAAGAGGAGGAGGAAAGACAAGCACCGAAGCCTGCGCACAAACTCTTCAGCAAGTTCAAGACTTTCATGAAGAAAATGACAGAACCCGACGAAGAAGATAAATAACGATAATTATAAAATAACCGGTGCGATAATAAACAGACGACGATATTAATCTCTTAGACTGTAAGAAATATGCCAGACAATAATAATACAGACACTCAGAAACCGACGATCCTCGATTTCGGTGACCCGGATAAGGAGAACAGCATCATCAAAGTGATCGGTGTTGGCGGCGGTGGCGGCAATGCCGTCAACCACATGTATCGTGAAGGCATTCACGATGTATCCTTCGTACTGTGCAACACTGATGCTCAGGCTCTGAACGACTCTCCCGTACCCGTTCATCTCCAGCTGGGCAAGGAGGGATTGGGAGCCGGCAACCGCCCCGCCAAAGCACGCCAGGCTGCCATGGAAAGCATTGAAGATATCAAGCGCATGCTCAACGACGGCACGAAGATGGCGTTCATCACCGCTGGCATGGGTGGCGGCACGGGTACCGGAGCTGCGCCGGTCATCGCTCAGGTAAGCAAGGACATGGGAATCCTCACGGTGGGTATCGTCACTATTCCCTTCCGTTTCGAGGGCCCGAAGAAGATCAACCAGGCTCTCGACGGTGTGGAAGAAATGGCTAAGCATGTGGATGCCCTGCTCGTCATCAATAATGAGCGTCTGCGTCAGATCTATCCGGAGCTGACTCTTGTCGATGCTTTCGGAAAAGCTGATGACACGCTCTCGGTGGCTGCCAAGAGCATTGCTGAGATCATCACAACACACGGACTCATCAACCTCGACTTCAACGACGTAAAGACCGTACTTAAAGACGGCGGCGTAGCTATCATGAGTACCGGATACGGCGAAGGTGAGGAGCGTGTGAAGAAAGCCATCGACGATGCGCTTAACTCGCCGCTACTCAACGATAACAACGTGTTCAACTCGAAGAAGATTCTGCTCTCCATCGCCTTCTCCAGTGAGAAGAAGGAGAATCAGGGCTTCATGATGGAAGAGATGAACTACGTCAACGACTTCATGGCTAAGTTCGGTGAGGACTTTGAAATCAAGTGGGGCGTGGCTATCGACCCGGAACTTGGGAAGAAGGTCAAGGTGACGATTCTCGCCACCGGATTCGGTGTTGAGGATGTCGAGCCCAAGGAGGAGCGTACGCGTAGGGAGAAAGAAGACCGCGAGCGTGCGGCCGAGGATGAGGAGAAACGCATCAAACGTCAGGAGCGCATCGAACACTACTACGGCAACGATGGAAACAGTTCGCTACGCAAGCGTCGTCCACATATCTATATTTTCCAACCCGATGACCTCGACAACGACGATATCATCCTGGCTGTGGAAAACACGCCAACCTATAAACGTACACGCCCCATGCTCGAGGATATCCGCAGGCAGGGGAGCACAGCGGCAACGGACGACACAACCGACGACAAGACCGATGCACAGCCGAGCGTCATCAGTTTCGCATAAGACTTTAAGATAATTATTATATAATCGAATACATATCATTCACAAGGCAGGGCGGTCCACGTGACCGCCTTTTTTTATTGCAACGGCATCACAATTATTGAAAAATCTTGAAACATCTTTAGAAAGTATTTCTTATCTTTGCGACATAATTCTTTAAGAATATGCTCTGTAAGAGTATGTTGATGGGAATAAAAACATCTAAAACAAACTGTATATGAGCTTTCTAATGATTGTTGAGCTGCTTGTTGTCCTCGTCGCCTTATGGGTAGGAGCGCGATATGGCTCTCTGGCGCTTGGCGCCATCTCCGGTATCGGTCTGGCTATACTGGTCTTCTGTTTCAATCTAAAGGCGGGTGAACCGCCGACCGACGTTATCTACATCATCATCGCTGCCGTGACCTGTGCCGGTATGCTACAGGCCTCCGGAGGTATGGATTGGATGATACAGATTGCTGAGCGGCTGCTCCGCAAACACCCCGACCGCATCACGTTCCTCGCACCGTTCACCACCTTCTTTCTCACGGTGCTCGTAGGCACAGGACACGTTGTCTATACCCTCATGCCTATCATCTGTGACATCGCCCTGAAGAAAGGCATACGCCCTGAGCGCCCCTGCAGCGTTGCCAGCATCGCAGCGCAGATAGGCATCACGTGCTCGCCTATCGCTGCTGCCGTCGTTGCCTTCTCCACCATCTCAGCACAGTACGGGTTCCATGTCACCAATGTACAGATCATCATGGTGACGCTGCCTGCCTGTATTATCGGTATCCTCGCAGCAAGTCTGGCAAGCTATCACCGCGGGCTCGATCTCGACAAAGACCCGGAATTCCAGAAGAAGATCGCCGACCCCGTTCAGCGCGAATACATCTATGGCAACAATGTCACGACCCTTGACAAGAAAATCTCCAAGGAGAGCAAGCGTGCCGTTTACATCTTCCTCATTGCTCTTGCCCTCATCCTCTGCTTCTCCATTCCGCAGATGTTCGGAGTCAATATCCTGCCTCACTGGGATGCCATCGAAGCCATCAAAGGTGCTGAGGGTATAGACGTGTCCGACCATGTCTCCATCTCCGCTGCACAGGTAGCCAAAGCCGGTGTTGTCATAACAGGTGTGACGGAAGTGGTACAAAAAAACCTGACGATGAATGTCGTCATCCAGATTGTCATGCTCTCCGCCACTGCACTGATGATTATGTGCTGCAAAGCCAAGCCTAAAGACGCCATGCAAGGTGCCGTGTGGCAGAACGGCATGGTAGCCGTGGTAGCCATCTACGGTATCGCATGGATGAGCAACACCTATTTCGACAACTATCTGCCCGAGATGCAGCAGCTGCTCGGTGGCGTCGTGAGCAACTATCCGTGGGCCATCGCCATTGCTTTCTTCCTTGTCTCCGTGCTCATCAACAGTCAGGGTGCCGTCGTCGTAGCCATGCTCCCGCTCGCCTACAGCCTGCACATCGAAGGATGGGTGCTCTTGGGCGTGCTCCCGTCAGTCTACGGCTATTTCTTCATCCCCAACTATCCGTCAGACATTGCAACAGTCAACTTCGACCGCTCAGGCACGACCGTCATTGGCAAATATCTCCTGAACCATTCTTTCATGATGCCCGGCATGATACACGTCGTCACGGCAACAATCTGTGGCTACGGCATCAGTGCCCTCTTCCACTTTGTCTTCCATCTGTATTAGTTTCGGTCTGCAAAATTCCACCCATTCACAGTATTGTCATTAGGTATGCACGGGTTCAACGCAGGAGCGGACCCGGTACCCACCACTACGGCGAAACCAGACCCTCCCTTACAAAGAAAAACCATCCTGCTTAAGGTTATCGTGCGGCGTACGACAGAAGATCATGCGGCGTACGACAGAAGATCATACGGCGTACGACAGAAGATCATACGGCGTACGACAGAAGATCATGCGGCGTACGACAGAAGATCGTGCGGCGTACGTCAGAACAACGACCTCAATACAGCAAGCGACTTCATTTCAGGAAAGTTGGGCACGTGAAGACGATAGTAAGAAACGATGACCTCAAGGCATCTGCCACGGTCTGCCCGACTCATCTTAAATAAATGCATGTTGTCAAAGGTCATCCGCATCAATAATAAAATACGCCTGGCATCCGTAGGCTTCAGATAGTCAGGATGGGGCGGACAGACCTTCACAAAGCTGCCATCGCGCAAGTCGAACCATGCTCCCTCGCTATATCCCTCCAAATTAGGGTAGAACCCAATGAAAAGCGAGACATGAAGCATAAACACAAGGTGGAAATTGGCAAAGCCTTCCGGAGCGTTGTCAAGCCACAAGAGGCTTGTCTCCGTAAAGTCCTCCAAGTGTTCGCTGTCGTGCTCCCCGTGCGTGGCATAGAGCAGAAACTCCGCGAGAAACATGCCGATGGAGAGTTTGTAAGGATTGAAGGGAATGGAGACGTAGGGATGCACCATACGCACGTCCCGCAAGCGCTGCAGCTCTGTCGTCGCACGCTCGTCATAGTCGACCTCCAAGATTGTCAGTAGCTGAAACAGTTGTCTCTTGATCTTCCCGCGGTTCGTCTTCGAGAGCGTGCACGCAAACGACACACGTCCCGAATGAGCCGTGAGCATGTCCACAATTATCCGTGAATCACCATATTTCACCGTACGGAGCACGATAGCCTTTGTCTTCACTTCCATATATTTGGCAAATATAAGAAATATCAAGCATTTAGCGAAAATTATTGGAAGAAAATTTTGCCACATGACAAAAAAGCAGTAACTTTGCACCCGCTTATAAAGA
>CALJCU010000599.1 GCA_938023885.1 uncultured Prevotella sp.
ATGCGCAGGCCTGTATAGCTTCCCGGGCCACAGCTCACGGCTACGGCATCCAGGGGAACAGCGTGGTTGTCGGTGAACGACAGCGCCTCGTCAATGAATGAACCTAACTTCTCTGCATGGTTGGGTCCTGAGTGGTCTTCTTTCTCAAAAATACAAGCACCGTCCTGGCTCACTGCCACGGAACAGACATTCGTGCTTGTCTCAATATTCAATATGCAAGACATAATCTTACGTGCTTTATGGAATGCAGGACACCCTGCAAACGGATAATATCGACATTATTCTTAATAAAGTGCAAATTTACTCCTTTTTCCCTCTAATTTTGTACTTTTGCAGAAATTTAACGCAGAAATAAGTATGATACTCTCAATGACGGGCTACGGCAAGTCCGTAGTGGCTTACAAAGACAAGAAAATCAATGTTGAGATCAAGTCGCTCAACAGTAAGGCGCTCGACCTCTCCACACGCATCACGCCGCTCTATCGTGAGAAGGAGATGGAGATAAGGCGGCATATCGCCCGGAAGCTCTCTCGTGGCAAGGTCGACTTTGCTGTCTGGACGGAGAAAGACACAGTCGTGGACGCTACGCCGATCAATGCCGTCCTTGTGGAGGATTATTATCATCAGATCAAGGCTATCTCGGCCAAGACGGGAATTCCCGATCCGCAGGACTGGTATGCCACACTGCTCCGTATGCCGGACGTACTGACAAAGACGGATGTAGAGGAACTCTCCGACGAGGAGTGGGAGGCTGCCAGGACAGCTATCAATCAGGCTATCGACGCACTCATCGCTTTCCGTCGTCAAGAGGGTGCGGCTCTCGAGAAAAAGTTCAACGAGAAAGTGGACAACATCGAGAGACTGCTTCGCAGCATCGGGCCGTACGAGAAGAGCCGTGTGCCTAAGATCAAGGAGACAATAATCAAAGGTCTTGAGCAGATTCCTGAGGTGGAATATGACAAGAACCGCCTTGAGCAGGAACTTATCTATTACATTGAGAAGCTCGACATCAGTGAGGAGAAACAGCGTCTCGCCAACCACCTGAAGTATTTCCGTGAGACGATGGCCGAGGATCAGCCCAACGGCAAGAAGCTCGGCTTCATTGCCCAGGAGATGGGGCGCGAAATCAACACCACGGGCTCGAAAAGCAACCAGGCAGAGATGCAGAACATCGTGGTGAAGATGAAGGATGAGCTCGAGCAGATTAAGGAGCAGGTGCTGAACGCCTTGTAAAAGGTGATAGGTGCGAAAGGACGAATATTATGGGCAATACTGGTAAACTGATAATCTTCTCTGCCCCGAGTGGGGGCGGGAAATCGACGATCGTTCAATGGCTGATGAAGGAACATCCTGAGTTCCGTCTCGTCTTCTCCATCAGCGCCACGACACGCGCTCCGCGCGGCACGGAGCGCAACGGTGTGGAGTATCTCTT
>CALJCU010000600.1 GCA_938023885.1 uncultured Prevotella sp.
AGTATTTCCTTTGGTTCGTACTCTTATCTTCAGGTGTATTTGGCTTCTTTATCTCAACGGATATGTTCACGATGTTCATGTTCTATGAGGTCGCGCTCATTCCTATGTACCTGCTGATTGGTATTTGGGGGACTGGACCTAAAGAGTACTCTGCTATGAAGTTGACCCTGATGCTGATGGGCGGCTCTGCTTTGCTGATCATTGGTATCTTGGGCATCTATTTCTTCAATGGCCAATACAGTGGCACCTATACGATGGACGTGATGCAGATAGCTATGCTTCATGCCATCCCAGTTTCCATACAGAAGATTTTCTTCCCGTTCATCTTCATCGGTTTCGGTGTTCTCGGAGCTCTCTTCCCGTTCCACACATGGTCTCCCGACGGTCATGCCTCCGCGCCCACGGCCGTGTCAATGCTTCACGCCGGTGTGCTTATGAAGCTCGGGGGCTACGGCTGCTTCAGGGTCGCCATGTTTCTGCTCCCCGAGGCCGCTCAGCAGCTCTCTTGGATCTTTCTCATCCTGACTACGATCTCGGTGGTTTACGGTGCCCTTTCAGCTTGTGTACAGACTGACCTGAAGTATATCAACGCTTACTCTTCCGTCTCCCACTGCGGCATGGTGCTCTTCGCCCTGCTGATGATGACGCAGACCGCTTGTACAGGTGCTATCCTTCAGATGTTGTCTCACGGTCTGATGACGGCCCTCTTCTTCGCTGTCATTGGTATGATCTATCACCGCACAGGTACGCGCGATGTTCGCCGCCTGGGAGGTTTGATGAAGATAATGCCATTTCTCTCCGTCGCTTATGTCGTTGCCGGTCTGGCTAACCTCGGTCTTCCCGGTTTCTCTGGCTTCGTGGCAGAGATGAACATTTTTGTGGGTTCTTTCCAGAACGCTGACGTGTTCCATCGTACTTGCACCATCATTGCCTGTACCTCTATCGTTATCACGGCTGTGTATATTCTCCGTGTTGTGGGTAAGATTCTCTATCAGAAAGTTCCCAATCCTGAGTATTTCAAGCTCACAGATGCTACCTGGGATGAGCGCATCGCTGTTGGGAGTCTTATCTTCTGTGTCGCAGGTCTCGGCCTTGCTCCACTGTGGGCTCAAAACATCATCAACGATGCTGTGGGCCCGATGATCAGTCATATCATGGGAATGTAAGTTTAACAGGACTAAGTTATACACGTTAGACTACGATTAAATTAGACAACAATGAATATCGATTACAGTCAATTTCTGAATATGATACCAGAGGTCACGCTGACGGCTATCCTGCTGATCGTGTTTGTCGTGGACCTCTTCACAGCCCAGAAGCCATCTGCTCTTGCTGTTCGTCAGGCAGAGGAGGGTGAGCTGGCTTTGGAGAAAGAGAAGGGCAGGGCTCAGCCCCTGGCTGCCTCTGCACTCCGTAAGTGGTTCAATCCGCTGGTATGTGTGCTGCTCTTCATCCATATCCTCATTAACATCTTCCCGACGGCTGCCTCTACGGCTTTTGGGGGAATGTATGAGACGAACGCGAATATCGGCATTATCAAGACGATCCTTGCCTTCGGTACGCTTATCGTGCTGATCCAGGCACGTGAGTGGTTGCAGCGTCCTGACACTGCTTTCAAGGAGGGAGAGTTTTATGTGCTGGTCATCTCCACTTTGCTCGGTATGAACATGATGGTAAGTGCCAACCACTTCCTTCTGTTCTTCCTCGGTCTTGAGATGGCCTCGGTGCCAATGGCATGTCTGGTGGCGATGGACAAATACCGCCATTATTCAGCCGAAGCTGGTGCAAAGTTCATCCTCACAGCAACGTTTTCAAGTGGTGTGATGCTCTTTGGCATTAGTTTCATTTATGGTGCTACAGGCTCACTCTATTTTGAAGACATTGCCTCGAAGATTGTAGCTACACCGCTGACTATCCTTGGCATGGTGTTCTTTTTCTCTGGCTTAGGCTTTAAGATTTCTTTGGTGCCTTTCCATTTCTGGACTGCCGACACCTATCAAGGCGCGCCAACGACGGTCACGGGTTATCTTTCTGTTGTTTCCAAAGGTGCTGCAGCTTTTGCTCTTTGCGCCATTCTGATGAAGGTCTTCGCTCCGATGGTGGAGTACTGGCGTTACATGTTGATGATGGTTATCGTGTTGTCCATCACTATTGCCAACCTCTTCGCAATTCATCAGAAGAACCTCAAGCGTTTCATGGCGTTCTCGTCCATCTCGCAGGCCGGTTACATCGTGCTGGCCATTCTTGGTGATTCTGCCATGAGTGTGGCCGCATTAAGCTATTATGTACTCATCTATGTGGTTGCTAACCTCGCAGTCTTCGCAATTATCGCGTCTGTAGAGGAGCACAACGGTGGGACAGTGAATATGGATAGCTATAATGGTTTCTACAAAACAAACCCACGTCTGAGCTTTATCATGACGCTCGCCCTGTTCTCGCTCGGTGGCATTCCGCCGTTCGCTGGCATGTTCTCGAAGTTCTTCTCATTCATGGCTGCAGCACAGGGTGCCCAGGTGACAACAACGATCGGAGCGCTGACCTATGCAGTGGTGTTCATCGCTTTGGTCAACACGGTCATCAGCTTGTACTACTATCTGCTTATCGTCAAGGCCATGTTCATCAAGCCTAATGATAACCCGCTGCCTACGTTCAAGAGTGCTGTCAGCACGAAGTTTGCACTTGCCATCTGTACCTTGGGTGTTATAGTTTTCGGTGTCTGCTCTGGCGTGTACGACTGGATTGCTACAGCTGCTGGTATGTAATTCCTCGGTTTAAATCATTATAGGAGGCTGCGGTCATCCCTTTTTAGAGTGGATGACCGCAGTTGTTGTTCGCCTGGTATGGGCATATTCTAACGGGCGTAAGTCCCCAAGCCGCCCTTATAGTGGGGAAGGCTATAGCCAATGGTGAGGGTGCCGTGGTGACGC
>CALJCU010000601.1 GCA_938023885.1 uncultured Prevotella sp.
CGATGTCGTGGTTGCTGACTACGATGTCGGGCATGGGCTCAGAGATACGTACATCTTTCATGCCAGTAATCTTTGTCCTGAGTTCTTTCAAGGCAGCGAGGAGGAAGATGTTAGCAGAGTGGGGCGTGATACAGAGCACAGGTACGTTGCCATAATGCTCTCTGATGACACTGATAAGCTTAACGTAAGTGTCTACGTAGGTCTCTGGCGCTCCATTGACGGAGAAGTCGTTGGTGCCGAGGTTGATCATGACGAGGTCGGGACAGTACAGCCGGAAGTCGTAGACGATGGAGTCGTGATTGTCGAAGAGCAGCGGATAGCGCTGGGTCATCGTCTTCATCTTCTTTCCGTTGTAGTTGCGCGCCATGCCCATCCCCGAGTGAGCTACGAGGACATAGTCGGCATTGAAGTAGCGTGCGATGGCACACCCGTAGGCTTTGTCACAGTTCTCCGTTTTCAGTTCAAAATGGCTATTTTCCGTTCCCTCAGCCCCGTACCCGCACGAATAACTGTCACCGATAACCTCGATGAGCCGTCCTTTTGGCTTGACGGTCTTGAAGCCGCCCTTTCCCTTTGCTGTAAACGAATAGATTGTTGTACGTCCGTATTCGCCTTCTGTCACCCTCTGCAGACATAGACGATGCGTGCCGTTGTGCAGACCCTTTGCGAGCACGATATCGTGCGGATCCTTACCAGTGAAATGGAGTTTCCCGAGAAGCTTTCCGTCAATGAACACCTGGTTGTAGCTCTCCCCCTCCTCACTCGTCCGTACGGAGATAGCCGTACCGGTGAAATCAGTCTGGACATACGTTCCCACCCAGTCGAAGCGTACAGCACCGTTGTCCATACGCTGCACGCGGCCTGTGAAAGAGAGGCTTGCATCATTGGCCTTCACGGTGGTATCAGCAGAGGTCGTGGCAATGCCCAGTGCAAGCATTAGCACTAAAAAAAGAAGTTGTTTCATAATACATGGTATAATCTGTTGATTTCTTGTTGCAAAGGTACATCTTATTTCTGTTATTGTGATATTAAAATGACTGTCAAATCATTAATCTTTTTCTTTAGCTGTCTTATTTGGCACTAATTTTGTACTTTTGCATGGAGTACGGACAGAATAGACAACATAAAGATAATAAATTAATGGAAAAGAAAGAAACTCCCGTCCTGTTGCTCACGGGTTATCTGGGCAGCGGCAAGACCACGCTTCTGAACCGCATACTGAAGAACGGGAAGGGTATAAAGTTTGCTGTCATCGTCAATGATATCGGCGAGGTGAACATAGATGCCTCACTTATCCAGAACGGCGGTGTCGTCGGTCAGGGCGACGACTCCCTCGTGGCGTTACAGAACGGTTGTATCTGCTGCACGTTGAAGATGGACCTCGTGCAACAGCTCAACGACATCATCAATCAGAAGAAGTTCGACTACATCGTCATTGAGGCTTCAGGTATCTGTGAGCCGGCTCCTATCGCTCAGACTATCTCAACCTATCCTAAGATGATTCCTGAGAAGATCATGAAGAACGGCACGGCACGTCTCGATGCCATCGTCACCGTGGTCGATGCGCTTCGCATGCGCGACGAGTTCGGTCTGGGCGACGCCCTGAAGAAGCCCGACAGGGGCGAGGACGACCTTGAGAGCCTCGTCATCCAGCAGATTGAGTTCTGTAACATCATCCTGCTCAATAAGGCTGATATGATCTCGCCCGATGACCTGAAGCATCTTAAGGCTGTCATCAAGGCTATCCAGCCGAAGGCCGAGATCTATGAGTGCAACTACGGCGACGTGGAGCTTGACAAAATCCTCAACACGCATTTGTTCAACTTTGACAAGGTCGCTACTTCCGCCCGTTGGATTGAGGCTATGGAGGACGATGACGATGAGTTGGAGAACGAGGAGAGCGGCGAGGCCTTGGAGTATGGCATCCAGACCTTTGTATGGAAGCGTCGCAAGCCGATGATCTTAGGCGACTTCGACGAGTTCGTCTCTACGAAATGGCCAAAAGGTGTGGTGCGTGCCAAGGGCATGTGCTATTTCGACGACGAAAAAGAGACTTGTTATCTCTTCGAGCAGTCGGGCAAACAGTTCAACAT
>CALJCU010000602.1 GCA_938023885.1 uncultured Prevotella sp.
TCTGAGCGTTGTACCCGAGAAAAATATATTGATAGACGAAAACGCATAGGCTCCCGCTATCATAATAGGTGAGGAAACAGCCTCTGCACCCGCCATATAAGGCATCATAGCCAGCATAAAAGCGATTGAAAGTAAAAGTTTTCTCATAAGCACATCTTTTTATCCTATTTCATATACTTTATTTTAGAGTTATTCGCAAATGTCCACTGAAAGCGACCATGACATCAACCTGATAACTACCCATGCTATCGCCCGGCTTGATAAGTGAGGCGGTGTAATGGATACCTTGGTTATCGCAGTGATCAAACGTGAGATCACTGAGAATACTTGCTCGCAAGAACTCAGACGGAACCCATTTGGAGAATTGCCGCTTGTTGAAATCACCGCCGAACAGTCTCTGGGCACCATGATAGACATTGAGATTGATGATATTGTCATAATAAACATTGTCGACCTCCACTCCATCATCATTATACGAAGGACTGGCCACTTTATACGTAGTCGGATTCACCTGAACATAACAATGGTACCGCTCTCCGCCATAAACAATGACTGTATCACGCTTGATCAACTGATTCTGGTTGATAGGCAACGGGTGCTTCGTAGAGAAGAAAGAAGCATCATCCGGGTCATCACTCAAAACACATCTCACCTCATCACCGTTCTGATTACGGAAAACAAAGAGATGACGTGTCTGCTTGACAATAGGATATTTCGCCTCTTTGGCACCATGCAACACCAACGTATCGTCGAAGATCTGGAAATATACCGGCTGCGAGGTCGAGTCAGGATAGTAGATTGTGTCACCATTAGCCTTGAAGGCGACATCCTGTTCATCCTCGTCCACCCAGATACCTTGCAGCATCTTCTTGGCGGTGAAATCTTCTTCCCTTGCTTCCTGAGCTTTCCCTCCTCCCTTCCGGCATGAGATTATACTAACACCGAGAAGAAGGATTGCCATGATGAGAAACCATTTGAAATATCTCATACCAATTTTTAATCGAACAAATCAGCTTCAGCGAATCTCCTACCTTCCAAATCTTTAGGGCTTGTGAGCACATCTTTGGGATCAATCGGCCACTTGATGCCAATAGTCTCGTCGTTCCAACGGATGCTTGCCTCATGCTGAGGAGCATATATATTGTCCACCCTATAAGTAAAGATAGCCTCAGGGCTCAGCACCAGAAATCCGTGAGCAAAGCCACGGGGAATGAACAGTTGACACTTGTTGTCCTCAGAGAGTTCCACCATCACATGCTTTCCGAATGTAGGTGACGACTTACGCAAATCCACTGCCACATCCAAGACTTTTCCTTTGATGACGCGAACAAGCTTTGCCTGTGAATATTCTCCTTTCTGGTAATGCAAGCCGCGCAGCACACCATAAGAAGACTTCGATTCATTGTCTTGAATGAACTCTACACGATGCCCGATATGAGCATCGAAGTCTGATTGTTTCCATACCTCAAAGAAGTATCCGCGTGTATCATCGAACACCTTTGGAATAATTGTCCATACCCCTTTGATACCAGTCTCTTCGTATTCCATTATAGAAAGAAATCTTTAATTATCTTAGCTGTGGCACAAAGATAGTAAACAATTTTGTAACATGCAACTTTCGGGCCCAATATTTTTCTTTTTACTAAAAAATAGAAAGTTTTTT
>CALJCU010000603.1 GCA_938023885.1 uncultured Prevotella sp.
ACAAGGGCCGCCCCTACGGTGTTGTCAGTTCACAACCAGATACCCCAACGCTCCCGTCGTAGAGCAGCGGTAGCTTGTCATCTTTTTATCTTTTTTGCTGGTGCTATTGATGCAGTTGCCGCCTGTGTTCATGTTGTACTGCCGTTTGCAGTGGGCACAGGTAGCCATGCCAAATTCGTCCATCGTGAGCGGGTAGCTCTTCATCGGAATTGCATTGTAGTCAAAACAGTTGGGACATTCTCTATCATAGGCATAAAAGATAAGTCCTCCAGAACTATTAGTAGAGAGATTGCCATAACCCACGATAAGCCCATTGTTCATACCTATCCTGCTTGTAATTCCTTCTTGTTGTTCTCTGAGTGTGATAGTACTGGGATCGCTCTGCCCTTTATTGGAAGAAAAAATAATGGCCTTCTTTGAAGTATTGTAGCTAATAAGACAGAATGTTCCGGGTGAAGCTGAGTTCATGGCAGAAGCCAATGTTGCGTTCTGATGCTTAGAATTATCGAAATAGAATCCTAAGCGCATGGAACTGTACTCATCATCCGCGGAGCACGACGTGAACAGCGTGCCCACGCCCCACAGGCTCAATAGACAGAGGATACTAACGCCCCAACAACTTCTTCTCCGCATCCGTTACTTTTTCAAAGTTAAACTCCTTGAGCGTCTTATCCATCAGTGCCTGAATCTTGTCGTTACACAGGTTGCCGATAGACCCCTCATGGGTGTGGTGGATATGCTTGTCGGCTGTAAACTCACCGGCCTCAATCTCCAGTCCCACTTTCTTGTAGGCATCGCGGAAAGGCATGCCCGCGGCGGCCAATCGGTTCACCTCCTCCACGGAGAACATCGGGTCGTACATCGGGTTGTCGAGGACATGCTCGTTGACCTCCATCTTGTTGATGATGTAAGCAGCCATGTGCAGACAGTCGTTGAGCTCGTCGAAAGCCGGGAGGAATACCTCCTTGATGATCTGCAAGTCACGGAAGTAGCCCACGGGCAGGTTGTTCATGATCATCATGATCTGCTGCGGCAGACTCTGGATCTTGTTGCTCTTTGCACGGATCAGTTCGAAGACATCCGGGTTCTTCTTGTGCGGCATGATGCTTGAGCCGGTGGTGCACTCCTTCGGCAGTTTCACGAAGCCGAAGTTCTGGCAGTTGAACAGGCAGGCGTCGAACGCCATCTTTGCCAGTGTGCCAGCCACTGTCGCCATGGCAAAAGCCACGTTACGCTCCATCTTGCCGCGGCCCATCTGCGCATAGACCACGTTGTAATCCATGGAGTCGAAACCGAGGAGGTCGGTGGTCATCTGCCTGTTGAGCGGGAAACTGCTGCCGTAGCCGGCGGCGGATCCAAGCGGATTGCGGTTCGTCATGCGCCAGGCAGCCTGGAGATAGAGCATGTCGTCGGCCAGACTCTCGGCATAGGCACCGAACCAGAGACCGAAGCTTGAAGGCATGGCTATCTGAAGATGGGTATAGCCCGGCATGAGCACGTCCTTGTATTGATTGCTCTTCTGGATAAGCTCATCGAAGAGGACCTTGACGTTGTCAACGACATCCATGAGTGCGTGGCGCGTGAAGAGCTTCAAGTCCACGAGTACCTGGTCGTTGCGGGAGCGGCCGGAGTGGATCTTCTTGCCGATGTCGCCGAGCTTGCGGGTGAGGAGAAGCTCTACCTGTGAGTGGACATCTTCCACGTCTTTTTCTATCACGAACTTACCTTCCTCACAGAGCTGATAGATATTCTTCAGTTCAGCGAGAAGCTTCGTCAGTTCGTCTTTTGTCAACAAGCCGATGCTCTCAAGCATCGTGATGTGTGCCATGGAACCGAGCACATCGTATTTGGCGAGGTAGAGGTCCATCTCGCGGTCGCGGCCTACAGTGAACCGTTCTATCTCTTTGTTGACATCAAAGTTCTTTTCCCAGAGTTTATTCGACATGCGTGTTTCTTTATTGATATTTGATCATCTGCAGGGCATCAGCTATCTTCTCAATACCTTGCTGCAGCGGTTTCTTCACCATGGAGGCCATGAAAGGATTGGTGTCGGCCTTGATGGTGAGCTTCATCTTACTTGTTGTCTCCGTGACGGGAAGAATCTGAATCCAGAAGTTGAAAGGCAGCGGGCTCTCCGCGGTCTCAAACTTGATCTCCTTCGGTGGCTCACGGTTGACGATGACGAGCTTCACGGCCCCCATCTGTGTCTTGATGGAGATACTGTCGTGGTCAAACGTGAGATTCTCCACCTTATCCTGCGGAATGCGGTCCTTTACCTTGTCGATGTTGCCCAGGTCGCTCAGCAGACTGTAGACGGTCTGCTGAGGATAATCGATCTGTCGGATGCTGCTTTCGATAGTAGTCATGCTCAACTTATTTCTTCCAGTTAGCGGGATCTTTTCTCCACTCTTTCAGCACTTCGATGTCTTCCTTGGAGATGTAGCCGGTCTCGGCGGCGATCTCGATGGTATGCTCATAGTCGCCGAGCGTGACGAGTTTGAGGCGGGCCTCCTTGAAAGCCTGCTCAGCCACAGGGAAGCCATAAGTGTAGCTTGCCACCATGCCTACAACCTCAAAGCCAGCCTTGCGAAGCGCGTCGACAGCCTTGAGCGAAGAGGAACCGGTGGAGATGAGATCCTCAATGACGACGACTTTGACCCCCCCGGGCAGACGGCCCTCAATCTGGTTCTTTGTGCCATGGTCTTTCGCTTTCGGGCGTACGTAGGCATAAGGCAACTGCAAGAGGTCAGCCACAGCCATACCCATGGCGATGGCGCCGGTGGCAACACCTGCTACTGCCGTAGCCTCGGGGAAGTTAGCGATGACGGCGTGTGTGAGCTCTGTCTTGACAAAAGCGCGTACCCCCGGATAGCTCAGCACGAGGCGGTTGTCGGTATAGATAGGAGAGTTCCAGCCCGATGCCCACTGGAAAGGCTCGCGTGGCTGCAGCTTAATGGCTTTGATGCTGAGAAGCTTCTCTGCGAAAGCATGTTTCAAATCGTTCATGTTATTATATATTGTTTTTTTCGTCCTATTGTAGGGCTGCCCTTGTGGCCGTCCGCCGTTGTTGTTTCTGTTGGCAAAGATAATGGAAAAGCGGGACATGGCAAAGGAAAGCAAGCCCTTATTCTAAAAAATAATTTCTGTCTCCGTGTCCTGTGCATGATTGCTGTATATTCTTTCACCGGCAAAGCCAATGGATGCCACGCTGATTCTGATGCCGTCGATTTTCTCTAACTGTTTAGCTAATGCACACACCGTGGCACCCGTGGTAACAACATCATCGATGATGAGCACGTGTTTGCCCTTCAGCTTGTCTCCGTTAACAAGACAGAAAGCATCCTCTACATTCTCTGCGCGGCTCACCCGGCCTTTCCTCGTCTGACTGCCTTTGAATGTGGTTCGTTTGACACTGTCATCCAGAATTGGGAGTCCGGTAGCATCATTGATACCTAAGGCTATCATCTTGCTCTGGTTGAATCCCCGCTCGTGTTCTCTTTTCTTTGTGAGCGGTACAGGGACAAGCATGTCAATGTCGTTGAGAAATTCTGACTCCTTTATGGTTTTCCCCATGAGCGTCCCGATGTCTACACCTGTATCGGGCTTATGGAAGTATTTAATCTGATAGACGATATGAGCTGAGTCAGAATGCGGCTCATGGTACATCAGTGCATATGCTTTCTCGAAATGCCGTATCCTGCCCCAGAACGTCTGTGCCATCTCATTGTCGTAAGGATGGTTGAGAAAGTCAGTAAATGGCAACTGCATCATACAGGATGTGCAAAAGACATCCTCATCGACTGACAGCCGCCTGCCACAGGCGCAACAGGTACGGGGTGTGAGAAAGTCGAGGAAAGAACGGAAGAGTTTTAGAGGCATTGCTATCAGGACATTCCGTTTAGAGGCATCGTTTTATTTCTTCCATGCCGAAGCCACGGCTAAGTGCGTACTTGATGAGTTTCATCTGCCGCTCATACTCGCTTTCAGCCTTTATCGTAGGGAGTTTGGCTTTCAACAAAGGCTCCAATACCGCGAGATACTTTTCCTGTGGTATGGCGTCAAGGATAGGGGAGGAGACGTCATCGGGGATGCGTTTTGCCCATAACGCCTGCTCAATCTTCCTGCGTCCCCAGTGGTCGTAGGTTATCTTGTCGTTGACAAACGCCTTGCAGTAGCGGGTGTCGTCGATATACTGATGGCTGATGAGATAGCTGATATTCTCTTGGATGGCTTCTTTGTCAAGGCCCCACCGCCGCATCTTATCCTCCATGTCACCTGTGCAGTATTCGGCCTTGGCACAGAGCGCAGCGAGCTTCGACAGCGCTTTCTCGCGGGTTATGGGTTGTCGGTCAAACATTTTATCCTGTTTTATTTCTGTTCTTGATTCTGACGTTTCCTGCAAGTGATGAACCGCTGCTTGCCAAACTGGTCATTGATGATCTGAATACCGGTAAATCCCTTCTGTGAGAGCATCCGTTGCAGCGGTTCGGCATAGAGCGGGTTGATCTCGGCATAGAGGCGGCCGTTGGCACGGAGCGTCGTTGCAGCATAGATAGCAATGGTGCGATAGAAGCGCAACGGGTCATCATCAGGGACGAATAAGGCGAGGCCGGGCTCATAGTCGAGCACGTTAGCCTCCATATCCGACTTTTCTTTCTCCGCGATATAGGGTGGGTTGGAGACGATGACATCCCACTGAGGTGATGCCTTTTTGTCGGCATTGCCTTCTGCCTGGGCGGCCTCAAGAATGTCTCGGCGGAGAAAGTTCACATCAGCATGCAGGCGGGCAGCATTTTCCGTTGCTGTCTTCAGTGCCGTTACAGAGACATCTATGGCAGTGACATCAGCATCGGGAAGATCTAGCGCGAGGGTGATGGCAATGCAACCGCTGCCTGTACCAATGTCGAGGATGTCAAGTGTCGGGTGTCGGGTGTCGGGTGTCGGGTGTCGGGCGCCGGGGGGTAATGTTTGGTGAAGGTCCGCGATGATAATATGGCATAGCTCCTCCGTCTCGGGCCGTGGAATGAGTACAGCGGGAGAAATGTGGAAGAAACGGCCACAGAAGCGGGCTTTGCCGAGGATATACTGCACGGGCTCGCCTTTCCTTAGCCGGGCAATGATAGCGTCGAGGCGTTGCTGCTCCTTGACAGGTAAAGCCTCCACGGAGCCCATGGCGAGACCGGTAAGCGTAAAGCCATATAAATCCTCAAGCACAAGACGGATGACGGCCTGTGCCTCCGGGGCTGCATAAACAGGCAACAGACGATGCCAGAGAGCGGAATAGTTGAAAATATTGGTTTCCATCACGGCAAAGATAAACAATTATCTCGAAATTGCCTAACTTTGCAAAGAGAAATATTTTAGTGGGGTGGCATCGCCTGTCGGACGTCGCACGATTGTCGGTCGGACGTCACACGATCGTCTGTCGGACGCCGCACGATCGTCGGTCGGACGCCGCACGATGACATTCAAGTTTTAGCGATATAATATTAGGGTTATTATGACACAACAACAGATAGATGAGAAAATGATGCGGCGGTGCTTGCAGCTCGCTGCCAACGGACTGCTCACCACGAAGCCTAACCCGATGGTTGGTGCGGTGAGTGTTGCGGAAAATGGACGGATTATCGGAGAAGGTTTCACCTCGCCGGTGGGTGGCCCCCATGCTGAGGTAAACGCTTTTGCTTCGGTCAAGGTAACGGATGAGCCGTTGTTGACGGGCGCCACGATCTATGTATCGTTGGAGCCGTGTAGTCACTGGGGGCATACGCCTCCTTGCTGTGACCTTATCATCAGTAGGAAGGTGCGTCGTTGCGTCTGTGGTTGTGTCGATCCTTTTGCGAAGGTGCAAGGACGTGGCATCCAACGTATGCGCAGAGCTGGTATTGAGGTGACGGTAGGCGTATTGGAGGCGGAGTGCCGATCCATGAACGAAAGGTTCATGACATTTAATGAGGATCATCGGCCGTATATCATTTTGAAGTGGGCACAGACCACGGATGGATTTATCAGTGGGAAAGATGGTACTCCATTAAAGATCTCTACGCCGTTCACGAAGATGCTCGTCCATAAGTTGCGGACAGAGAACGATGCTATCCTTGTAGGGCGGCATACGATTGAGACGGATCATCCACAGCTTAATGTGAGAGAGTGGTCGGGGAAGGATCCCGAACGGATCATCTTGTCGAAGAGCCTTTCTTTGCGGCCTTCTAATAATATTCCGGATGGATTTACATGTTTTCCAACGGTAGATGCTGTTCTCGAACATCTCTATCAAGAGCAGAAGCAGAGCTTGATTGTTGAAGGTGGCGCGCAGACCTTATCAGCTTTTCTTGAGCGAGGTCTATGGGATGAAATAAGAGTTGAGACTGCTCCGTTGCTTGCAGACGCGGGCGTGCGTGCTCCGCAGTTGCCTCGTGGCGTGCGGATAGAGAAACGCGAGGGGTATGACGGGAACGTCATTGCGTGGTTCAAAAACTCGTTTTAAATTATTCCATTATTTCTCGAGCATTCTCTTTTGATCTTCAAAGTCTTGAAGAATCTCTTTAAGAGCGGGATGATCTTTGGCAACAATAATTGCTGTATATATTACTTCGTCTTCAATTCTGGCACTTGCAGTCCGGATAGTAAATTGTTCATCAGCCTCTTTCTCAAACCTGCTGTCATCTTGCCAATGAGAAACCCAAAACTAAGGTGAGGAATCTTGTGAAATGTGGCATTGACCAATATAAGGCCTACCAAAATGGGGTAATACATGATTAGGTTGTTGGGAGGAACCGCCG
Organism: uncultured Prevotella sp.; assembly: GCA_938023885.1. GTDB lineage: Bacteria > Bacteroidota > Bacteroidia > Bacteroidales > Bacteroidaceae > Prevotella. Next base: position 6,783 of record CALJCU010000603.1, read on the forward strand.
TATGCCGAACGGCACGTACGGTGGTGTGAGAGGTCAGTAAACACGAAAGTAGGAGATAAGCACCTGTGATTAGTGTGTTTACCTCCTACTCGATTAATGATGTAAGACTAATCTTAGTCTGCAGACAGAGAGAAACGCTTGAAAGCGACGACCTTCAAACCTTTCTGCTGCTTGTCGAGCCACTGAGCAACGCTCTCCTTGGCACCCTCGTCACCGAACTGGAACTCCTGATCAACGAGGCAGTTCTCCCTGTAGAACTTAGCCATACGACCCTTGGCGATATTCTGGATCATCTGCTCCTTGAGGTTAGCGGCAGCGGTCTCTGACACCTCCTTGCGGATCTGCCGAGCCTTGTCGGCATCCTCCTGAGAGAGCCAGCCCTTAGCGATGTTGCTGGCGATGTGATCGTCGCTGTCAACGAGGTTGGTGTTGATGCCTGCCTTCTTCAGTGCGCCGTTAACCTGACGCTCCACCTGCTCCTCCTTGGTTTTCTCGATAGCGATGCGGAGCTCCTCGTCCTTGACAGACTGGGGAACGCTAGCCTCGTCGAGAGCAACCGGCTTCATGGCGGCAACCTGCATAGCCACCTTGTAGCCGGCCTCCTCGTTAGCGTCGGAGAGCTGTACCATCGTAGCGAGCGTGTGCTTGCGCATGTGGTCATAGACAGAGATGTCGGCACCCTCGAGAACGTTGTAGCCATCGAGCTCCATCTTCTCACCTACGACACCAGAGCGGCGTGTGACAGCCTCTGTCACCGTGATGCCGTCCTTGGTCTTCAGCTCCTTCACCTCGTCGAGCGTGTGAGCCTTGGCAGCGATAGCCAGGTCCAGAATCTCCTGGGTGAGGGCGATATAGTCAGCACCGTTGGCAACGAAGTCGGTCTCGCACTTCAAAGCGATCATAGCAGCGAAGCCATTGTCGTTCTTCACGAGTACGCAACCGTTGGATGTGGCACGGTCGGAACGCTTGGCAGCGATAGCCAGGCCGCGTTCGCGGACGAGCTCCACAGCCTTGTCGATATCACCATTAGCTTCGGTGAGGGCTTTCTTACAGTCCTTCATGCCGGCACCTGTCATGGTGCGAAGCTTCTTGATGTCTTCAATTGTAACAGCCATAATGTTGTTTTTCCTTTCTTATTTTTTGTTGTTTAGAGGGAATGTCTTACTCAGCTGCGGGAGCTGCCTCTTCCTCTGCCTTGGGAGCCTCAGCAGCCTGAGCCTCTTCAGCCTTAGGAGCGTCCTCACGGCGAGCGCGACGGTTGCGGTGACGGCCCTCAGTGGCCTCGCCCTGCTGCCCGGCGGCAGCCTTGTCGTCAGCCTTCTCAGCCTTGTGCTCCTCCAGACCCTCTGCGATAGCGGCGCAGCAGGCATCGAGAATCACTTCAATAGAGTCTTTGGCATCATCGTTGGCGGGGATGACATAGTCGATGTTGCGGGGATCAGAGTTGGTATCCACAATACCGAACACAGGGATGCCCAGGCGGTTAGCCTCTTTCACTGCGATGTGCTCCTTCATCACGTCAACGACGAAGAGGGCAGAGGGCAGGCGGTTAAGGTCGGCGATAGAACCGAGGTTCTTCTCCAGCTTAGCGCGCTGACGGTTGATCTGCAGCAGCTCACGCTTTGAGAGGTTAGAGAATGTACCGTCGTTCATCATCTTGTCAATGTTTGCCATTTTCTTCACAGCCTTGCGGATAGTGGGGAAGTTGGTGAGCATGCCACCGGGCCAACGCTCGATGACGTACGGCATATTGACGCTGGCAGCCTTCTCAGCTACGATATCCTTAGCCTGCTTCTTAGTAGCGACGAAGAGAATCTTGCGACCGCTCTTGGCGATAGCCTTCAGAGCGTCAGCAGCCTCGTCAATCTTAGCTACGGTCTTGTTGAGGTCGATGATATGAATACCGTTGCGCTCCATGAAGATGTAAGGAGCCATTGCAGGATTCCACTTGCGCTTCAGATGGCCAAAGTGGCAACCTGCCTGAAGCAGCTGATCAAATGTTGTTCTAGACATTTTGTTTTCTTAAAATTGAATGGTTTACTTTCCTTTTGGATTCTTGTTCGAACCAGCAGGCAGGTAGCTCAAAGGATCCTGTCTGTTTGGATGCTAAACGGATGATTAACGCTTACTGAACTGGAAGCGACGGCGTGCCTTTGGACGTCCTGGCTTCTTCCGCTCAACAGCACGGCTGTCACGGGTGAGGAAGCCGTTGTCCTTGAGGTTCTTCTTGTCTTCGGCGTTGATCTTCACCAAAGCGCGGGCGATGGCGAGACGAAGGGCCTGGCTCTGGCCAGTGTATCCGCCGCCGTCGAGGTTGGCCTTGATGTCGTACTGCCCTTCTACACCGAGCAACTGCAGTGGCTGTTTAACCACGTACTGCAGGATAGCTGATGGGAAGAATTCAGTTAAATCTTTCTTGT
>CALJCU010000604.1 GCA_938023885.1 uncultured Prevotella sp.
CCGCCCAGAATGTTTTCACAACGGAATAATCCTTATTGTGATTAGCTAAAATTTATGCTGCAAATTTAATAATTTCTTCTCAAACACACAACTTTTCAAAGAAAAAATTATAATTTTGCTTCAAACAATAATTAAACCAAAATTAATGGGAAAAATTCTTGGATTGGACCTTGGAACTAACAGTATTGGCTGGGCTCTGATAGATGACGAAGAGAAACGCATCGTCAAGGCTGGCAGCCGTATCATCCCGATGGATGCAGCTACCTTAAGTGCTTTTGAAACCGGTAATCTTCAATCACCAGCATCTGTGCGAACAGGTTTCCGTGGTACACGGCGACTGTACCAGCGAGCGGAACTACGCCGCGAACGACTTCTCAGAGTACTTCATCTTCTCGGCTTTCTACCTGAACATTTTAAGAGCCAGATCGATTTTACAGAGCATCCTGGTCAATTTATAAACCATGGAGAGCCATTATTACCATATTGTAAAAATACGGCTGGTAAGAATGAGTTTATCTTTATGGATGCCTTCAATGAGATGCTTGCCGATTTTCAACTCTATCACCCCGAATTGGTAGCTGATGGCAGAAAAGTACCATACGATTGGACGATCTACTATCTTCGCAAGAAAGCATTGAAGAAAGCCATCACGCGTGAAGAACTGGCATGGATCATATTAAATTTCAATACCAAACGTGGCTATTACCAGCTTCGCGGTAAGGATGAGGCTGCTGCAAACAAAAACGAGGAATACGCCGTGCTGACGGTAGAACAAGCTGAAAAGACTGGTGCCAACAAGCAACATCATGGCTGTAAATGGTATGAGATAACTTATGGGAATGGAGCTACTCAGCGGAAGAGTGGTCCCGAGCCTCCCCGTAAGCCCGGAGACAAAGTGGAGTTGATTATTACCACCACTCTTGATAAAGACGGTAACGTAAAGCTAAACAAGGAAGGGCAACCAACCGTCAAGTTACGTGACCCAAAGGAAGGAGACTGGACGCTGATGAAGAAACGAACAGAGGCTATCCTGAATAAAAGTCAAGAAACGGTCGGCTCATATATTTATGATTCCATTCTTGCTAATCCTACTGTAAAAGTGAGAGGGAAACTTGTGCATACCATAGAACGCAAGTACTATCGTGATGAACTCAGACAAATTTTGGACACACAGACAAAATTCATTCCTGAACTCAGTAACAGACAGATACTTGCCAAATGCATCAATGACCTATACCATCAGAACGAGGCTCATCGCAGCTCTCTTGCTGATAAATCTATCACTGATTTCATCATCGATGATATTATCTTCTATCAGAGACCTCTCAAAAGCAAGAAGAATGAGGTTGCCGACTGTCCTTTTGAATACTATGTTTATAAAGATCCCAAGACTGATGAGCAAAAACGTCAACATCTAAAGTGCGTTGCCAAGTCTAATCCCTATTATCAAGAATTTCGTCTCTGGCAATTTATCCAGGACCTTCATATCTATCAGCGGCAGAAAGAAGTTAATGGAAAACTTAAAACCGATGTGGATGTCACGTCAGAATTGATAACATCAGAAGATGACATTGTCGCCCTTTTTGATTGGCTCAATGAGCGTAAGGAGGTAAGCCAGGAGCAGCTGCTCAAGTCTCCGGTACTAAACCTTGGCAACCATTCACAGGAATATCGTTGGAACTATGTTGAATCCAAATCTTATCCGTGTAATGAGACTCATTACGAGATCACTAAACGGATGAAGGAAGTAGAGGGCTGTCCTCACCTTTCGTTCAGTCAAGAGATGGACCTATGGCATATTCTCTACTCTGTAGAGGACATCATCGACCTTGATAAGGCCCTTCACCATTTTGCCCATAAGAACAATATAGACGAAGATTCCTTTGCCAGGTTGTTTGTAACCTTTGAACCCTTCGAGGATGATTATGGTGCCTATTCGGAAAAGGCTATCAAACGGCTGCTGACCTTAATGCGTTGTGGTAAATATTGGGATCAAAACAATATTGACACCAAGACACAAACGAGAATTGAACACATTATCAACGGCGAGGTAGACGAAAGTATCTCTATGCAAGTTAGAAAGAAAGCGCTTAGCCTGAAAGATACCCGAAGCTTCCGTTATCTTCCTCTGTGGCTTGCAAGCTATGTCATCTACAATCGTCATTCTGAAGCTACAGATATCTCCGTCTGGAAAAAGCCTGAAGATATAGATGATTTTCTGCGACATGATTTTCGTCAACACTCTCTGCGTAATCCTATCGTAGAGATGGTCCTTGGTGAGACTATAAGAATCGTACGTGATATATGGAAGATGTACGGTAAGATTTCGGAAGTACATATAGAAATGGCTCGCGAACTGAAACAGGCAAAAGAAAAACGGCAGAGAACTGCACTGAACATGCTGAGTAATCAGCGCACAAACTTCCGTATTAAACTTCTGCTACAAGAGTTTGCGTCTCCAGAATATAAGATTGAGGATGTCCGTCCTCAGTCACTAAGCCAGCAAGAGATATTCAAAATCTTCGAAAGCTATGCCCTCGAGAACGGTCAAGAGGTCCCCGATGATATTCAAGTTATCGTAGACAACCTTGGCAATCCTTCAAAACATGTCAGTGGAAATGAGATCATGCGTTATCGTCTGTGGCTGGAACAGCAATACCTGTCGCCATACACCGGGCAACCTATCCCCTTGTCAAAGCTTTTCACAACTGCCTATGAGATAGAGCATGTCATTCCGCAATCGCGCTATTACGACGACTCTCTAAGTAACAAAGTCATATGTGAGAGTGAGGTTAACAAGGACAAAGGACGTATGCTCGGATACGAGTATATTCTGAAAAATGGCGGGAAGATTGTCAATGGAACCGGCGGAAGACGGTACAAGATTCTAGACCATATACAATATGAAGAATTTGTAAAAAAACATTATACTGCCAATTATAACAAAATGCGTAAATTGCTAATGGACGATATTCCTGATGGATTCATTCTGCGCCAGCTCAACGATAGTCGTTACATAGCACGTAAGGCTCTGGAAATACTCTCACACCTTGTGAGAGAGCAGGGTGAAGAAACAGCTGTTTCCAAGCATATCATAGCAACAAACGGCAGAATCACAGACCAACTGAAAAAAGATTGGGGATTAAATGATGTATGGAATGATACCATTGCTCCACGCTTCGAGAGAATGAACCACATCACTGGTACACAGGATTATGGCGGATGGGTCAGCCACGACGGTAAGCGTTTCTTCCAGACCAACGTACCCTTAGAGATATCGCGGGGCTTCAGCAAAAAACGTATTGACCACCGTCACCATGCGATGGACGCTATCGTCATTGCCTGTGCCACACGGGACCATGTCAACCTGCTCAACAATTCAGCAGCACTGTCTGACAAAAAAGACTACAGATATGATCTACGGAGCAAGCTGTGTGAGAAGGTAAAGACGGACGCAAACGGCAACTATGTCTGGAGATTCCGTAAGCCATGGGAGTCTTTCACCCAAGACACCAAGAACGAACTGACAACAATGATTGTCAGCTTCAAGCAGAACCTGCGTGTCATCAATAAGATGACAAACTTCTACTGGCATTATGAAAATGGCAAGAAAGTGCTCGCCCGTCAGACACGAGGTGATGGATGGGCTATCCGTCGCTCACTCCACAAGGCTACAGTATCAGGAGCGGTCAAATTACAACTTAAGAAAACTGAAAGACTTGCCGTAGCTTTGGATCATCCTCATCTTATATGTGACAAAGAGATTAGAAACGCCATCTATAAGGTGATAGATCTCTATCATGGAAAGGCTGACAATAAGACACTGCTAAAATATTTCAAGGACAGAGAGTATAAGGTAGGTAATAAGGACATCAGTAAGGTGGAAGTTTATTACACGCCTGACGTGCCCGAACTATCAGCAACGCGCGTGGCTCTGACTACTGCGTTTACACGTAAGGAGGCGGAGTCGGTCACTGATACCGGCATAAGAAAGATTCTGCTCCGGCATCTTGATAAGTACATGACAGACGGGAAAGACCATCCAGAGCTTGCCTTCTCACCCGATGGTATCAACGATATGAATGAGCATATCAAAGAGCTGAATGATGGAAAAAATCATAAGTCTATCCTTAAGGTTAGAAAGACAGAATCACTTGGTATGAAATTCAACATCGGATTAAGAGGTAATAAGGATAAGAAATTTGTAGAGGCAGATAAAGGAACAAACCTCTTCTTCGCTGTCTATGCCGATTCCGATGGTAGCCGTAGTTTTGAGAGCATTCCTTTCAATCTCGCTGTGGAGCGAGAGAAGAATCATCAAGATGTGGCACCTGCCAGAAATGAAAAAGGTGATAGTCTGCTGTTCACTCTCTCGCCAAATGATCTCGTTTATCTGCCAGAAGAAGGGGAGCACGTAACAAGCGAAAGTCTCGAAAAAACAAGAATTTATAAATTTGTGTCATGCACTGGCAATCGAGCCTTTTTTGTTAATTACAACGTTGCTACTTCCATTTTGGACAAAGTGGAATTCACTAAACTTAATAAATTTGAGTTTGACAATTCTCACAAAAGCATAAAGACTCTATGCATTAAGCTTCACGTCGACCGTCTTGGCAATGTAACTCTATGAGCCTATGATCAAGAAAACCTTGTATTTTGGCAACCCTGCACATCTGTCGCTCCGCAACCGGCAACTCGTCATACGAATGCCGGAAGTGGAGCGCAACAAGGAACTGCCGGATATCATCAAGAAAGAAGGCACACGTACCATACCTATAGAAGATATTGGTATCGTTGTCCTCGACAACCGAGAGATAACCGTTACTCAAGGTGTCATGACTGCCCTACTCGACAATACTGCAGCGGTCATTACTTGTAATGAGAAACGAATGCCAACAGGCCTACTACTCCCTCTTCAGGGTAATACCACACAGAACGAACGGTTCCGTAACCAGCTCGATGCCAGCCTGCCTTTGAAAAAGCAACTTTGGCAGCAGACAATAAAAGCAAAGATAGAAAACCAGGCATGGCTGCTTTCAAAGACCACACCAAAATCCGTGGCTTGTATGTTTGCGTGGGCTCAAGATGTAAAGAGCGGTGACCCCGATAATTATGAATCGCGGGCTGCTGTCTATTATTGGAAGAATATATTTCGTGATATACCCGACTTTATCAGATCCCAAGAAGGGATATACCCTAACAACCTGCTCAATTACGGTTATGCCATCCTTCGCGCTACCGTCGCCAGGTCTCTTGTGGTCAGTGGACTATTACCCGTCATGGGCATCCACCATCATAACAAGTACAATGCTTATTGTTTGGCAGATGATATCATGGAGCCTTATCGCCCATACGTCGACCAAGTAGTATTGGACATCATGTCTCGCTATGATCCCATCGAAAATCTTACGAAAGAACTTAAAGCAGAATTACTTTCCATTCCTGCCCGTGACGTAAAGATATGTAGAAAACGGAGCCCGTTGATGATTGCCGTAGCACAGACAACCGCAAGTCTCTCCAAATGTTTCAACGGCGAGACACGAAAAATAGCTTATCCCTCCATGAGTGATTAATCGGCTTAATGAATATCGTGTCATGTGGGTTCTCGTTTTCTACGACCTGCCTACAGAGACTGCCAAGCAGCGTAAGGCAGCAGCCCGCTTCCGTAAAGAGATTATGGGAGACGGCTTTTCCATGTTCCAGTTTTCCATCTACGTTCGTCACTGTGCAAGTATAGAGAATGCGCAGGTTCATGTCAAGCGCGTCAAGAGCCTTTTACCGGAAGAAGGTGATGTCGGCATTCTTGTCATCACAGACAAACAGTTTGGTGATATAGAAATTTTCCATTGCAAAAAGGAGAAGAAGAATCTTGATACACCAATACAACTCGAGCTGTTCTAAGGTATCTTACACAAAATAGTGTAGAATGATGTATCAGAGAAAGTGATTCCATCATTTTTGATGGAATCACTTTCTTCAACTCATTCTTTTTTTTATTGTAAAGTATGTCTTATACTACTCATTTACAACTAATTACGAGAATCAAGTTGTTGATGACTACGCAAAGGTAGCAAAATTTTAGCTAATCACAACAAAAGGAATGATGGGAACTATTACCTACAAGTTGTTGATGACTACGCAAAGGTAGCAAAATTTTAGCTAATCACAACGGAAGGCATATCATTTATTTTTTATAATTTGTTGTTGATGACTACGCAAAGGTAGCAAAATTTTAGCTAATCACAACTCCGTCGGTGCAGTCCTTGCACTGAAACGGTTGTTGATGACTACGCAAAGGTAGCAAAATTTTAGCTAATCACAACTTTCTTCTCATTGGTGCTGTATTTTATTTGTTGTTGATGACTACGCAAAGGTAGCAAAATTTTAGCTAATCACAACCATCCCGCCAGGGTGCCGCCAAGGGTGCAGGTTGTTGATGACTACGCAAAGGTAGCAAAATTTTAGCTAATCACAACTGCAAACAACAGTTTGGTAAAGAACGGCTGTTGTTGATGACTACGCAAAGGTAGCAAAATTTTAGCTAATCACAACAGACCGGGATGTCTTTTTCACCTATGGGAAGTTGTTGATGACTACGCAAAGGTAGCAAAATTTTAGCTAATCACAACTTCGGGTCCATGTGGGGCGATTTTAGCGATGTTGTTGATGACTACGCAAAGGTAGCAAAATTTTAGCTAATCACAACAGGCAAACTTGAAGTTACCCTCGGAGTCACGTTGTTGATGACTACGCAAAGGTAGCAAAATTTTAGCTAATCACAACACCATGCTTCTGTATATCTACCATGACATTGTTGTTGATGACTACGCAAAGGTAGCAAAATTTTAGCTAATCACAACGCTTCGAAAGGTAACCTTAATCGTTCTGTTGTTGTTGATGACTACGCAAAGGTAGCAAAATTTTAGCTAATCACAACGTTATTGCTGATGCAAATATGTATCTTCAGGTTGTTGATGACTACGCAAAGGTAGCAAAATTTTAGCTAATCACAACACTGTTATACTGAAAGCTATCGTGTATGTTGTTGTTGATGACTACGCAAAGGTAGCAAAATTTTAGCTAATCACAACCCATTTTTGAAGAATTTCGTACCCACGCTCAGTTGTAAAGAGTCAACCAGCAAGTGCAATATTACGCATAATATTTGTAAAACTCCTGCTTTGGTGTTGAAAAGTTCAATTTTTCCCTTGGTCTTCTGTTGATTTTCGCCTGTATCATCTTAATTCTTTTGTCTGTGACAGTACTTATATCCGTCCCTTTTGGAATATATTGTCTGATGAGCTTGTTGGTGTTCTCTACAGCCCCTTTCTGCCAAGAAGAGTATGCGTCCGTGAAATAGATATCCAGTCCCAACTTCCGTGCCATCCACTCATGTTCGGCAAACTCACTTCCGTTGTCCGTAGTGATGGTCTTGAGATGCTCTCCCTTGTATGGCATGAGCAGCCTCCATACGGTCTTTGCCAGTGGCATGGCCTTCTTGCCATGCTTGAGTTTCTCCATGATGAGGAAGTTCGTGCTGCGTTCTATCATCGTGAGGATGGCGTTGCCGTCCTTGTCGACAATCAGGTCCATCTCCCAGTCCCCGAACCGCCTGCCGTCTGCCTCCTTCGGACGTTCGTGTATGCTTACCCTGTTTCTGATACCCGGCGCCTTGGTTACATGCCTGCGAGAGGGACTGCGGTGATACTTCATCTTATGGCGGCAGTTGGCGGCAAGTGTCCCACCCGTATCGTTGCGGATCATCTTGTAAATGGTTTCGTGGGAGATCTTCACGCCCTCCTTGCCCAGGCAGCCGGATATCTGCTTGGGGGACCATTGCTCTCCGGTGATGAGCTCACGCACGCGCCAGAGGAGCAACCGGCTCACGGAACGGTTGCCCGGAGCGCGGTGCATGCGTTCTTGGGAAAGGGCATCGGCCTTGTCCCGGACATACTTGCCGTTCTTTGTCGCATTGCGTTTCAGCTCACGACTTACGGTTGATTCACTGACCCCTATCAGCCGGGCAATTGCTTTATTGGTCTGTTTCTTTTGTTTTCCCAGATAGATTGCGTACCTTTGCTCACGGATTAAGTGCTTGTACATAGGCAATACAAAAGTAATTAATCCTTGGGAGACAGTGGTCTCCCTTTCTTATTTTTTGCATTGTCGGTCGTTTTTTTATTTCTCCGTGTTGGAGGCGGACAACTCTTACGATCACCCATTAAATTAAGAAATTGCACTTCTATCTTGAATGTTTACCATCATTCTGATGTTACTTGGTGCATTGCCCAAAATGCTTGGAAATAAACAGGGAGATGCGATAAAGATGAAAGCACTGTACGAACGAATTTATGATTTCTTCGTTGGTGTTTGTCGTCGAGATATACTCTTTGTGCAAATACCACGTATGACCTTGTTCAATAAGGCATTGAAAGATTCGGAAGAAAATTAGCTCGTATCCGGTTATTCAAACTTACGGCTGAAGTACTTGATAATCTCTCTATTCTTGTCAGTTCAGAGATGGTGGCAGAGAATGGGCGGCGTGAACAGTGGAACCAAGTTTATCCTTATCTTGACGGTTATTGGTTAGGTGAGCATCATAACGAACTACGTCCCGACTATTGGAAGGTGGAAGAGACAGCCACAGGCTATTTATTTACACATTATTTCCGTAAAGAAAGTGAAGTTTGGAAGTTACATCAGCAACAATTTTCAGTTACATTCCATAAGGCAATGGCAAAGATTATGCATGCGTGCAGCATCCTCGGTCCATATTACAATGGTTGAATAACGACAGACTATCGAAAGACGATGTTACTTATCCGCACTACGTTTTCAGTGAGGGAAATACGCCTTCGAAGATGATTTTCGAATCATTCATGCTTAATGTTTCATGGTTTCGTCCAATGCGATTGGTGCGTGCAAAAGAAGGTTGGCAGCCATTTACAGATGGAGAAGTAGAGATAATAAACGATTTTGAGACCTATTCGTATTCATTCTATTTAGGCTTGGAAGCGATTACCCCAGAGTTTGTATCTGTAAAAGACGAAAATGGGCGAATATATAAGGTGCCAGTTTCGGAACATGAAGAACTACGGAGTTGTACACTTGACGATCCTATCGGTATTATCACTTGGAACAATAAACGTTACATCGCTTTTGATAATCCTATGCTATATATTCCTATA
>CALJCU010000605.1 GCA_938023885.1 uncultured Prevotella sp.
CCGCTCTGTGCCCGCACATCGAGTGGGCGCTGGGCACCGCGCTCGGCCAGGAGGTTCACCTCCAGTGGTCGGACCAGGAAGCGGCGCCGGGCATGGTTCGCTGCGAGTTTTCGTGGGTTGGGCCGGTTGGCTCGGGTGCCCGTTTGGCATCCGCTCTGCGCGGTTGGGAACATCTGCGCTACGAAGTGACCGAAGAAGCAAGTCCGTCATGCGATGCTGGCCGGTGGTCTCACACGCCGTCTTTGGGAATCTTCCATGCCCAAATGGATAGCGTGGGCAATGTTGTTGTTCCCGAGGATCGCGTTCGCGCTGCAATTGAAAACGCCACTTCCTATGAGGAACTGCGTGAAGGATTAGATCTTGCTCTTGGCCAGGCATGGGACGATGAACTTGAACCTTTCCGTCATGCTGGTGCGGGCGCTCCCGTACGCTGGTTGAATCGAGTGGGCTGACGGATGGGGACCATTGGCGATCTCCTAGGAGATGCACTCGGTCAAGCCTTGGCCTCGAATGCCGAAAATACTCCCGTAGACGCGATCGAGGGGGCACGCGAGAAAGCGCAAGAAGAAAGAAGTGCGCATGTTCGCGAGGTCGTCGTCAGTGCGGTGCGTGCACATACTTCTATCGAGGAATCTCAGCTTCGCGATGGCCTTTCATTGGAGGAACTCGACCTCGATACTCTTTCTCTCTATGCGATTGTCACGGCAATTGAACATGAACTGAACATCAGCATTGAGGACGCCATCATTGCTGACTGGCACAGTTTTGGGGATATTGTCGCTAGCGTCGATGAGCTGACTCACTAGTTCTCAATTCGTGTCCTAGAATCAAAGAGAGCCATTGCTGACGCACTGAATCAAGGAGATAACAGGTGGCACGTATCGAAGAAGATCTGCTGGGCACGCGTGAGGTTCCCGATGATGCATATTGGGGGATTCATACCCTGCGAGCTCTTGAGAACTATCAGATCAGCGGCCGCAGTATCAATCAAGTTCCTGAACTGATTCGTGCCATCGTCCAAGTGAAGAAAGCCTGTGCGCTGGCGAACCGCGAATTGCGTGTGATTAGCGCGAAGTCTGCGGATGCGATTGTTGCCGCTTGTGATGACATTTTGACGAATGGTTCATGCATGGACCAATTCCCAATCGATCAGTTCCAAGGTGGCGCTGGGACAAGCGTCAATATGAACGCGAACGAAGTTATCGCTAACCGCGCACTCGAAATGATGGGGTTGCCTCGAGGGGATTACTCGGTCATTAATCCCAACGATCACGTCAACCACTCGCAGTCCACCAACGATGCCTATCCAACGGCATTCCGTCTAGCCTTGCACGGTAAAGTCGAAAGACTGCGCACTGCCATCGAAGACCTCGCAGGGGCTTTTGACGCAAAGGGAGAAGAATTCCACGACATTCTCACCATGGGTCGTACGCAGCTTCAGGATGCTGTTCCCATGACTCTTGGACAGGAGATGACTGCGTTTGCAGTGACCTTGCGCGAAGAGGATCCGCGTCTCGAGGCGAACTCGGAGTTGCTTCTTGAAACTAACCTGGGTGCAACCGCTATTGGCACTGGGCTTAATACTCCTGCGGGTTACCAGGAAGCAGTCGTGCGTCATTTGGCTCAGATCAGTGGGGCTCGAGTAAAGGCAGCAACCCACTTGGTTGAGGCGACGTCGGATACTGGCGCTTACGTTTCGATGCACGCAGCGATCAAGCGTACCGCGGTGAAGCTTTCGAAGATTTGCAATGATTTGCGCTTGCTTGCCTCCGGTCCGCGCGCAGGATTGAACGAGATTAACCTTCCAGAAATGGCAGCGGGTTCATCTATCATGCCAGCGAAGGTCAATCCCATCATTCCCGAGGTCGTCAATCAGGTCTGCTTCAAGGTCATCGGCAAGTTCCTCTCCGAGCTTCCCGAGGGCAGCAACGGCAAGTATGCCATGGTCGGCTTCCGTATTGCCAACACGCTGTCCGACAACGGTTCCGTGAGCCGTGGTGTATGTGCTAAGGATGATCAGGGGCACCTCACCTCCTGCGTAGAGCGCACAGAAATCGAGCGTCAGTCCGACGGCAAGGTTGCCTACAAGGACGAGAAGGGCGAATGGGTCTCTGTTCCCGACAATACACCTGTCTCTATGAACGTGTGGGGCTTCACACCCGAGTATTTCGACTATTCCGACAAGCTCTTCAAGGAGTTCCTCGACCAGCCCTCAACAAAGGCTAACCCCAAGGCTGAATACCTCATCCCCTGGGTCGTAGACAAGCTCATCAAGAGCGGGAAGGCTACCTGTCAGGTCCTCGACACCACCTCAAAGTGGTTCGGTGTCACTTACTCTGCCGACCGTCCGGGCGTCGTGGCAAAGATTCAGAAGCTTGTCGGCGAGGGTATATACCCCAAAAAGTTATTTTAAACTCAAAGACTAATAATAATGGTAAAATCAAACAGTAACGGTCGCGCCATCGCCATCGTGGCATGTATCTTCCTCTATGGAATGATATCGTTCGTGACCAACCTCGCCGCTCCTATCGGTGTCATCTGGAAGAACCAGCCGGAGATAGGCGGCAGTAACATGCTCGGCATGATGGGTAACTTCATGAACTTCTTTGCTTATCTGTTCATGGGTATCCCTGCCGGTAACCTGCTTACAAAGATTGGTTACAAGAAGACAGCTCTCATCGGTATCGCCCTGGGCTTCTTCGGCGTACTCATCCAGTTCCTCTCCGGTACATCTGCAGGGATAACGGGCTTCATCATCTACCTCGTGGGCGCTTTCGTCTCCGGTTTCTCGGTGTGCCTGCTCAACACCGTCGTCAACCCGATGCTGAACCAGCTCGGTGGCGGCGGCAACCGCGGCAACCAGCTCAACCTCATCGGTGGCACCTTCAACTCTCTCATGGGTACGATGACACCTATGCTTGTGGGTGCGCTCATCGGCACCGTGACGAAGAACACCGCTATGAGCGATGTCAACCTCGTACTTTACATGGCTATGGGTGTATTCCTCGCGACTTTCTTCATTCTGATCTTCGTGCCTATCGAGAACCCGAAGAAAATGGAAGGAGAGGTGACTTTCGAACACTCTCCCTTCGTCTTCCGTCACTTCACGTTCGGCGTCATCGCCATTTTCGTGTATGTCGGTGTGGAGACCGGTATCCCCGGCACGCTCAACTTCTATATCTCCGATACTACCGCCAACGGTGCCGGCGTGATGGCCCTCAACCCGCTGGTGAAGGCCGCTGCTATAGGAGGCTTCGCTGCCGGTACATACTGGCTGTTGATGCTTGTGGGCCGTCTCATCTCCAGTTTCATCGCCTCTAAGGTGTCGAGCCGTACCATGATGGTCGTGACCAATGGTGCAGCTATGATTCTCATCCTCCTGGCTATGTTCCTGCCGAAGAGCATCACCGGTTCCATGCCTGTGTTCACCGGCTCCGGTTTCCAGGTCGTGACGCTGCCTCTGAGCGCTATTCTCATCGTGTTCTGTGGTCTCTGCACCTCTATCATGTGGCCGAGCATCTTCAACCTCGCCACGGAGGGGCTGGGCAAATACACGGAGAAGGCCAGCGGCATCTTCATGATGATGGTTGTCGGTGGCGGTGTTCTGCCGCTTATCCAGAACGCTGTGGCTGATGCTACGCTCAACTACATGCTCTCTTACATCGTGCCGCTCATCGCCGTGGCTTACATGTTCTGCTACGCCGCCTTTCTCTCAAAGAACGTCAATAAGGACATCCCGGTATAAAGACACATTATTATATATATAAGTAAAGGCGGGGCTCATCATGAGTCCCGCCTTTTGTTGTATATCACCCTGACTGATATTAACCACAGATGAAAACAATGAAAAACAATAGAGTATTTCCTAAGAAATATTACCCCCTTACGATATTGTTTTTCATTGTTTTCATCTGTGGCTACAACTAGACCACTTATTTGTGGTTAAGAAAAAGACAATGGTGCATCTTACATCATTTTGCCAGGTACCGCTCTGCCTCGATAGCGGCCTTGCATCCGCTGCCTGCTGCCACTACCGCCTGACGGTAAGTGGGGTCGGCACAGTCGCCTGCTGCAAAGACACCCTCGACGCTCGTGCGCGGCGTGTCACCCTCTGTCTTGATGTAACCCACACTGTCCATGTCGAGCTTGCCTTTGAAAAGGTCGGTGTTAGGCTTATGACCAATGGCGAGGAAGAAGCCGTCGACAGGCAGGTCATACTTCTTCTCGTCAGCCTCGCCCTTACGCCAGACGAGATGGGCACCCTCGACACCCTCCTTGCCATAGAGACCTAAGGTGTTCGTCTCATAGAGAATCTCAATCTTCGGATTTTCCTCCACACGACGTTTCATGATGTCGGTGGCACGGAGATACGGTTTGCGCACAATCATATAAACCTTGCTGGCAAGACCGGCGAGGTAAGCAGCCTCCTCGCAGGCTGTGTCACCACCGCCCACGACAGCCACGACCTTCTTACGGTAGAAGAAGCCGTCGCAGGTAGCGCAGGCTGACACGCCCTGACC
>CALJCU010000606.1 GCA_938023885.1 uncultured Prevotella sp.
ATAGCCGTACCTAAACTCAGTTCCGGAAGCTCGGCAAACGGCACCTTATAAGCATAAGCTGACATAGAACTCGACTTATAGTCGCGTCCCTCGACAAGAAGCATGGCGTCGACGTTGTGCTTACCAAACTTACGGGCGAACTCGGCACTCAGCTGACCGACAAGCTGCTCTGTGGTGTACTGCCCGTCAGCAACATGGTTAAGATTGGAGGAGACATCGCGTGGGTCTTCCAACAATGTGAAATTGCCGGAGGAAAGATCCTTAGCATAGGTCTGATAAGGAGTATCAAGGTTCTTGCTCTTGGAAGAAAGATAGTCGTAGGACCCCGTTACTTTCAGTTTCAAACCCGGTAGCCACGGTGCGCCATATTCAACAGAAAGGTTCGTGTTGACCTCTGCACCACGCGTTTTCTTATAACCCGAGTCGTAGATAGCTGCCAAAGGGCTGTAAGCCACTGAGGCGTTGTTAGGTACAGTAGCTGTGTAAAGTCCGTTCCACGTCTCCGGCAGATAAGGGCGCATCATAATAGCCTGATGGCCAATAGACAACCAGCCTACCTCTCTGCTACTTTGGCTGCCATCATCAGCACCACCCGAAGCATAACCCGGGGTATGTTTGCGTGTCACGGTACCTGCTGTCCCTAACTTGATGATCCAGTCTCTATTAACCTTTGCTGTGATATTTGTACGGAGATTGTAGCGACGATAATCGAAATTGTCGATATTACCTTTCTGATTCATGAAACCGCCGCCTATATAATAGCTCACGTCTTCGTTGCCGCCTTGTAACGAGACGTTGTGCTTCATGTTGGTACCTGTGCCGAACACCTTATCTATATAGTCCACATTGTCCCAACCATCAGAGGGATCGCCGTTGAGCATGGCTTCTATATTGGCTTTTGTAAACACAGGGATGTAGTCGGCCTTACTTGTTACGGTACCGTTTGCGAGTTTATCCATGTAGTCGGCCATATTATAATAGTAAGCGAACTCCGGACCGTTCATGAACTTGGGGAAGTTGGCATTAACCGAGACACCATATTGTCCATTGTAACTCACCTGTGGCTTGCCCTTGTGGCCACTCTTCGTAGTGACGATGATAACACCTCCCGCTGCATTCAGACCGTAGACTGCTGCGGCTGATCCGTCTTTCAGCACGGAAACACTCTCAATATCGTTAGGGTCAACATCACTGATGGAGCGCGGCATGCCATCCACAATATAAAGAGGTGCATACTGCGAACCGCGGATGCGCAGGCTTGCCTGGTCATCACCAGGCTCTCCGGAAGTCTGCACCGACGACAGACCCGGCAACTTACCGCCGAGAAGGCTGGACACATTGGTCGACGGACCTTTCAGCAGTTCGTCACCACGCATGGCGGAGACAGCGCCTGTCAGTGACTGCTTCTTCACTGAGCCATAACCTACGACAACAACGTCGTTAAGCGTAGAGGCCTCGTCCTGCATAGAGACATTGATAAAGCTGCGGCCGTTAACTTTAACCGACTGTTGCTTCATACCAACAAAAGAGAAAATAAGAACATCCTTTCCCGACGCCTTAATAGAGAAAGATCCATTCAGGTCCGTAACACTCCCTACACCGGTAGTACCACTTACCTGCACACTCACACCCGGCAAAAGGTCGCCAGCAGCGTCTCTCACCGTTCCTTTCACGACCTTTTGGGCTGCTGAAGGTAGAATTGTCCAAAAGAGCATCCCCAGCATCAGCGTGAAAGCCTTTGCAAGCTTTGAAAGCTTTGTTTTTGATAGGTGTTCCATTGACTTTTTAATTTGATGGGTTATAATTATGATTGCTTTACTAACTCAAAAGACTACTTAACTGTTTAGTACATTAACCAAGCGCAAAAATAACAAATGTATCTTTATCTTCCAAATAATTTAGAAGATATTTTCTTTATAATATAAAAATATTAAGTAATACTTGCGTATTTGGGAAAATAATAGTAAATTGCAGCCGATTTGCGAGGAGCATATCACAGACAGGCAGCTTCAA
>CALJCU010000607.1 GCA_938023885.1 uncultured Prevotella sp.
CTCCACGAAAATATCACTGGAGAAAGAATAAGTTCCAACCCTCCCGCGATCCGTTGTTCATCTACGAGTGCCACATCGGCATGGCGCAGGATGCGGAGAAGGTAGGTACCTATACTGAGTTTAAGGATAACGTCCTTCCCCGTATCATTAAGGATGGATACAATACCATACAGATCATGGCTATCCAGGAACATCCTTATTATGGCAGTTTCGGTTATCATGTGAGCTCATTCTTTGGTACTCCGGAGGAGCTTAAGGCACTCATCGATGCGGCTCATGAGAACGGCATTGCAGTTATCATGGATATCGTTCACTCACATGCGGTGAAGAATGAGGTTGAGGGTCTCGGAAATCTCGCCGGTGATCCCAACCAGTATTTCTACCCAGGTGACCGTCATGAGCATCCGGCATGGGACAGCCTCTGTTTCGACTATGGTAAGGATGACGTCATTCATTTTCTGCTGTCCAACTGTAAGTACTGGCTTGAGGAATTCCATTTCGATGGATTCCGCTTCGATGGAGTGACGTCCATGCTCTATTATAGTCATGGTCTCGGCGAGGCTTTCACCAACTATGGTGACTATTTCAATGGTCACGAGGATGACAATGCCATCTGCTATCTGACGATGGCCAACAAGCTTATCCATGAGATCAATCCCAATGCTATCACCATTGCCGAAGAGGTGAGCGGCATGCCTGGTTTGGCAGCCAGGTATGAGGATGGCGGCTATGGATTTGATTACCGTCTGGCCATGAATATCCCCGACTATTGGATCAAGACCATCAAGGAGAAGAAAGATGAGGACTGGAAACCGAGCAGCATCTTTTGGGAGGTGAAAAACCGCCGGCCCGATGAGGAGACCATCTCTTATTGCGAGAGTCATGATCAGGCATTGGTAGGTGACAAGACCATCATCTTCCGGCTTATCGACTCTGATATGTACTGGCACTTTAAGCATGGTGATGAGACGGATCTCGTATGGCGTGGCATAGCTTTACATAAGATGATACGTCTCGTGACAGCTGCTGCAATGAATGGCGGTTACCTTAACTTCATGGGTAATGAGTTCGGTCATCCTGAGTGGATCGACTTCCCGCGTGAGGGTAATGGATGGAGCTATAAGTATTGCCGTCGTCAATGGAACTTGGTGGATAATCCCGAATTGGATTATCATTTCCTGGGCGACTTCGACAAGGCGATGCTCAACGTGCTCAAGAGTGAGCCGAAGTTCAACCTCACTCCTGTTCAGGAGATATGGCATAACGATGATGATCAGATTCTCGCCTTTGAGCGGGGCAGTCTCTTGTTTGTCTTCAACTTCTCACCCACACGAAGCTATACCGATTATGGCTTCCTCGTGAGGGATGGCGAATATGACGTTGCAGTCAATACTGATGCGAAGGTTTTCGGAGGCAACGGACTGGCTGACGATTCAGTCAAACACTTCACCAACTTCGACCCGCTCTATGAGAAAGACGGGAAAGGCTGGTTGAAGCTCTATATTCCTGCCCGCTCAGCTGTAGTATTAAGGAAGAAGTAATTTGCAATCAACAATGCTCAGGCAATTCAAAGACGGCACGATCGTTATGAGAATCGGCTGTGCCATCTTTTTCTTAGTCTTTACCATTCTCTACCTTGGCAAGTATCAGCCGGACATTTTGGCTGTTACACAGCATGTACTCTCCGGTGGTGCCACACATTATAACAGGGTGATAGGCACGATTCTCATCACGCTCGTCTTATGGTTCCTCCAAATGTTGCTGTATGGCTGGACGGGGTTGTCTCACCGGACACACGCTCTGACTTATTTCCCTTCTATGCTGCTTCTGGCTGTCTTGACGGATATCTCTCCCAAACTGACTACTGTCAACTATCTGGGTGTATGGGTGTGGCTGTTTCCCTTGCTGATGATTGTCTATGCCGGTGTAGTATGGCTCTTCAGGCAGTTGGAGCCTATGGAGCCAGCTGCCTATTCTATGGGACTCTTCTCGCGGGTGATGTGGATAAACTTGCTTCAACTGTGCGTAATGGCAATTATCGTCTGTGGCATTGGGTGCTCAGACACCGTGTTCCATTGCCGCATGCGAATGGAGAGTGACATGCTCAAAGGTGATTATGCGGGAGCTGTCAATGTAGGGAATAATGTGGAAAAGACTGACAGCAGTCTGACAATGTTACGGGTTTTGGCCTTGTCGAAGACGGGAAGTCTTCCGGAGCGCCTGTTCGAGTTTCCACTTGCCGGTGGTTCCGATGCCATGCTGCCCAACAAACGGTCGGTCCGGTTGATGATGGTACCCGAAGACAGTGTCTATTCCACGTTTGGAGTAGTGCTCAAGGAGAAGCTTCGGCCGATGACGTATCTGCGTTATGTCAATAACAGCAGGAAGTATGCTTCCAGGGCATCACGCGACTGGCAACTTTGCGGCTATCTTCTTGATCGCAATCTTGATGCCTTCGTCA
>CALJCU010000608.1 GCA_938023885.1 uncultured Prevotella sp.
GACCGAACATACGAAAGCTGTCTTCTCCTTTCCAACAAGGAGACGGACAGCCGGAATCGCCCCGTCGTATTGCCCTTGATGCCAATGAGAACCCGTACAATACACCGTACAACCGCTACCCCGATCCTTTGCAGCTCAAGGTGAAGGCACGGCTGTCAACCATCAAACGGGTCCCTGAAGAGTGCATCTTCTTAGGCAATGGCTCTGATGAGGCTATTGATCTTGTTTATCGTGTCCTCTGTCGCCCACAAGTCGATAATGTTGTGGCCATCGAACCGACCTACGGTATGTATAAGGTATGTGCTGACATCAATGATGTGGAGTATCGCCCTGTACTCCTCGATGAGCATTATCAGATGGATGCCGACAAGCTCCTCGCGGCGTGCGACGACAATACGAAAACCATCTGGCTCTGCTCTCCTAACAATCCTACAGGCAACAACATGGCTGTAGAAGAAGTGGAGAAAGTGTTGAGAAACTTTGAAGGTATCGTGGTTGTAGATGAGGCTTACAGTGATTTCTCTACTGTTCCCGTCTTCCGAAAACGACTTGCTGAATTCCCCAATATCATCGTTTTCAACACAATGAGTAAAGCGTGGGGCTGCGCTGCCATCCGCCTGGGTATGGCCTTTGCAAGCAAGGAGATTATCGGATTGTTCAACAAGGTGAAATATCCTTATAATGTCAACCTTCTCACACAGCGTCAGGCGTTAGAAGAACTAAACAATACAGAGGCTGTGGAGAAATGGGTGAGCCTTATTCTCTCAGAGCGTAAGCACATGATTCAGGCTTTCCGTGATCTCCCTTCTTGCATTAAGGTGTACCCCACGGATGCAAACTTCTTCCTTGCTAAAATGACGGATGCACAAGGCATCTACAATTATCTTGTTGAGAAAGGTATCATCGTTCGGAACCGCACCCGTGTCACCCTCTGCAAAGACTGCCTCCGTGTCACCATCGGCACGAAATCAGAAAACGCAGAACTACTGAGCGCACTCCGCACATAGTTAGGAGTTGCAAGCATACCAGAGACTAACTTCTAACTATTTACGGCTTTACCAGTGTTCCAATCTCTTCGCCGTCAATCACTTTCTTGAGGTTGCCGACAATATCCATGTTGAACACATAGATAGGCAGGTGGTTGTCCTGGCACATGCAGATAGCAGTGAGGTCCATGACCTTCAGTCCACGCTCCAGAACCTCGTGATAGGATATCTCCTTGAACTTTTTCGCCGTAGGATCTTTCTCTGGATCAGCCGTATAGACACCGTCCACACGCGTGCCCTTCAGCATCACGTCAGCCTCAATCTCGATGCCACGGAGCGAGGAGCCGGTATCCGTCGTGAAATAAGGATTACCGGTACCAGCCGAGAAGATGCAGATATAGCCATCCTCCACAGCTTCTATAGCTTTCCATTTGTTATAGAACTCACCGATAGGTTCCATACGGATAGCCGTCATCACCTTGTTTTTCACACCGATAGCACCTAATGCAGAGCTCAGCGCCAATGAGTTGATGACCGTAGCGCACATACCCATCTGGTCACCCTTCACACGGTCGAAACCTTTCTGTGATCCACTAAGTCCGCGGAAGATATTACCACCACCAATGACGATACCAGTCTGCACGCCCATATCGTGGATTTCCTTAATCTGTGCGGCATAGTCGGCCAGACGCTGAGGGTCAATACCAAAACCCTGTCTGCCCGTCAGGCTCTCGCCGGAGAGCTTGAGCAGAATTCTTTTAAAACGTGCCATTTTCTTGTTTCCTTTGTTTTCGTTGTATATTTACGTCCACAAAGATAAAACTTTTTGCGCGATGCCGCAAATGCTTTCCCGCTTTTTCTATTCCTCGTAAGTTATTTCGCTTCGTCTCGTAGCTATCCACCATCACAAATTTTTCAAAATCCATTGATAATCAGATGACTATTTTGATAACTCCCAATTTGGAGCATTACCTAAAACTGTTAACGGATGGTTTCCTATGTGGAGCCATCCGTTAGCTGTTATATTGAGAATATCTTTAACTACTCTTCTTTGCGAGCACCGAGAATATCATCGATATTGGCCACGGTATGACCATCACGGTGACGGAAGAGATTCAATATATCACGTACACTCTTTTCCTCCTCAACCTGCTCGTCAACAAAGGTATCAATAAAGTTTACCGATGCACGATCCTTTTCTTCCTCTGCTTTCTCTACAAGCTGATAGATGAGGTCGGAGACCTCCTTCTCATGATCCATCGTTGTTTCAAAGATTTGTTTCGGATCCTTGAAGTCTGTCTGAGGGGCATCGATAGCACCTACATGCGCTTCTCCTCCACGGTTGAGTACAAAATCAGCCATACGAAGAGCATGGTTCTTTTCCTCAGCACTCTGCTTTGTCATCCAGCTGGCAAAGCCGTTCCAGCCTTCTTTACGGAACCAGAAAGCCATCTCAAGATAGAGATTTGATGAATACAGCTCCTGTGTGATCTGCGCATTGAACGCATCCTGCATTTTCTTTGAAATATCCATAGTTGATTTATTGAATTTTATTTTTTACTTGAAAACCTTTACCCTCTCCTCAAGCGGCTTAAAAGACTTCGCTCCAGGCTCATTGACAGGGACGCCAAAAGGCATTTGAGCGTTGAGATGCCAGGATGAAGGTATCTCAAACTCCTTGGCCACCGCCTCGTCGATAATAGGATTATAATGCTGAAGTGAGGCTCCGAATCCTACCTCCTCAAGTGCCGTCCAGATAGCAAACTGATGCATACCACCAGAAGTGTAGGAATGTATCGGCATATTAGCTGCATACTCCGGATACTGCTTCTGCAATCCCTCTACCACATCCCAGTCCTCATAGAAAAGGACAGTACCGTAGCCACTGGCAAATAGATTGTCGATCTTCTTGCCCATAGCAACGAACCGCTCATCACCAATCTTCTTACGAAGTACACCCTCCACGATATTCCAGAACCGCTTGTGACTTTCGCCAAGAAGCAAGACAATCCTTGCCGACTGACTGTTGAAAGCCGACGGGCCATATTTAACTACGGTGTTGATGATCTCTTCTATTTTGTCATCTGTGACAGGCGAATAGTTTTTGAATGAGTAGTAAGAACGCCGGTTTTTTACTGCCTCAAGAAATGTCTTGCTCATAATTCTTCTATTTGTTAGGGGGGGGGTGAATACTCCGTTTCTATTCAGCATTATGCTGAGATGACTGACAGCAACACCGTGAAACGCTTGTTAGCGTGCAGGCTGTGTCTGGCATTAGCTGGTACGATGAGCAGTTGGCCCTCATGTGGATTGTATACCTTTCCTTCAATTATCACCTCTGCCTCGCCTTCGAGGACATAGAGGGTAGCCTGATAAGGGACACTATGCTCCTTGATGTCTGTACCAGCATCGGCAGCCTTCAACTCGACGGCACCACCTTTGACGAACGTTACTACTTTCTCAACCACTTCTCCCGCCTTATAATTGATCAAACTCTTGACGTCGAATACTTTCTTTGTCTCAATTCCTTTTGTATCCATAATCGTAAATTTTAAATTGTTATTAACTACCGATCATACTGCAAAGACTATTCCAATCCATCTTCTATGATTCTAAAAGTAACATATGTTATCAACTACAACCCCCGAGAATGACATTGGCCACTTTAGTTACTAATTTAGAATTCCACATTCTCCCAATTCTCCTGCGACTTCAGGATGTAGCTACGATAACGAGCTTTTGCCATTTTCTCAGCTTCGGCAAAGAGTTCCTCTGCCTCCTCGGGATAAGCCTTAGCAACAGAAGAGTATCTCATCTCACCCATTAGAAACTCGCGGAAATCCTCCCAATGAGGATCCTTGCTGTCCATCTGGAATGGATTCTTGCCCTCTCCGGCCAGTCTCGGATCGAAACGCCCCAGATGCCAGTAGCCGCAATCTACAGCAAGTTTCTCCTCCTTCTGACTTGTACCCATGCTTCGCTTCAGCTTACTTGTTCCCTTGATACCATGTTCGATACAAGGACTGTAAGCAATGATAAGTGAAGGACCAGGATAAGACTCAGCCCTACGAATGGCCTTCAGGGCCTGAGCATTGTCTCCACCAATAGCAATCTAAGCCATGTAGATATAACCATAAGTGGTCTCCATCAAACCAAGGTCTTTCTTGCGGATACGCTTGTCATGAGCAGCAAACTGAGCGACAGTACCAAGAGATGTTGACTTGGTTCTCTGACCTCCGGTATTGGAGTATACCTCAGTATCGAGAACAAGTATATTAACATCCTCACCTGTAGCCAGCACGTGATCGAGACCACCAAAGCCGATATCGTAAGATGCACCGTCACCACCAATGATCCACTGACTGCACTTTACGAGATAGTGATCAAGTGTTTTGAGTTCCCTGCAGATGTCACAACCTCTCTCAGCATTCTCTACGATGAGAGGTCTCAAGGCTACAGCTGCAACTTTTGAGGAATCAGCATCGTTCTGAGACTCTATCCACTGACGGACAGCCTCCCTGAAGTTGGCAGGAGTATCAGCATTGTTGATCTTCTGCGTGAGAAGTAAGATGATATGCTCCTTCATCTTCTTGTTGGCACCGACAGTACCGTCGGCACCAATACCAAAGAACTTGGCTTCGTAAAGACCCCTGCTGTTCAATGGCAGCTCCTCAACTTCTGGCAAAGAGAGAAAGGTAACATTATCAGTAATGCCTACAGTGAAATGATCCTTCGGTTCGTTGGCAGCAAGATTGTCGTATACTGATGCCATCATGGCCGAGGTGGTATCGGCGGAACCTAATCCATAACGGCCGCCAATAATGAGCGGACGACGAAGATCATTATAGAATGCGGTCATCACATCAAGGTAAAGCGGCTCACCCTCTGCCCCAGGTTCCTTGGTACGATCGAGTACGGCAATGCGCTTCACTGTTTCAGGCACTACAGAAAGGTCCATCACCTCCTGTACAGATCCAGAGCAGAACATAGCAAAGCCAGTCTGTCGGCATGCCATCACATCGGAATGGTCACCATAGATGCTCAGTGCATGGGTAGCAAGAGCACGGGCAGACACATTGAAGACGCAAGGCAACAGCTCACCTGCTATCTTGTACATGTTTGGAATCATGAGCAGAAGGCCCTGTGATGCCGTAAAGGCGATCGTCAAGGCACCAGCCTGTAAGCTGCCATGAACGGCGCCTGCAGCACCGGCCTCCGACTCCATCTCCTGAACAGAGACAGTCTGACCGAAGAAATTCTTCTTGTCCCTAGCAGCCCATGCATCCACATGTTCAGCCATCGGAGAGGATGGCGTGATCGGGTAGATAACAGCCACCTCGGAGAAGAGGCAGCTGATCTGAGCGGCGGTATTACCGTCGCAGGTAACGAATTTCTTATTTCTCATTAGTCTTCATATTCACTGATCTGATTTTCCTTGTAAGCATCGGCCCATGCTACATACTTAGTAATTAGGGTGTCAAGTTTGTGCATAACTTCATAACCGTTTTAAGAGGCTTATTTATAGTGTGTTACGCTTTATGATACATTA
>CALJCU010000609.1 GCA_938023885.1 uncultured Prevotella sp.
TATTGCCGATGGCTGAGAGACCTTTGATCTCGGCCTGATAGCCTTCATGAATTATCTTCAGCCAGCCGTCCGCTGCTTGGGTAATACCGGTTGAAGAACTTTTCGGTTCTCCATAGCTATCATTTATTTTCTCAAAATTATTGCGATGTAGCAAGTATCTGAACATGGCACTCATCTTGCCACAGAAATGTTTTTCAGCCAAAGCTCTGGCTAAAGTCTTGGAGCCTTTGTCAAGTCTGAACTGAATCAACTCCGTCTTATTCTGTACGTATTCCTTAATCATAATTTATTGACTTCCTATTTCTAAAGTGATAAAGTGAGCGAGTTTCGAGCTTACTGATTCCCATCCCCTTCAAGGGTGGGCAAGTTGCCGTTGTAATGACAAAAGGCATAACTTCCCACTGTCTCTCCAAGTGATAAATCAATAAAGTGATTAAGTTTCATCATCATGAAAACCGTCTGCTGACCTGACCGGCAAGCTAGGTATTGATCTCCTTGTCAACGAAACTTTTGTTAATCTTGATGAACTTGCCAAAACGGTCATCGTAGTAGTCACAGTTCATGTCATTGTGTTGATTCACTATTCAAGTTATTCACTTTATTCAAATTATTCACTTATGCATAACTGAATAAAGTGAATAAAATGAATAATTGCGCTATAGCTTACACCTCCTTTACTTTACTTGGATTCAACACTGCCTCTATTTCCGACTGGCGATAGAGACTCTTGCGGTCTACCTTGACAGGCTTGGGCCAAAGTCCGTTCTTGGCATTGCGCCACAACGTTACCTTTGAGACGCGGTACTTTGCCTGTACCTCGTCAGGGGTTAGAAACGTCTCCTCCGTCTTGTCATCCTTGACAGAGGTGTTCTGATACTGCTCTTGCCACTCAAGGAAGAGCTCTCTTAAATCAGCCAGCGTCACTACGATCTGGACATTGGGATTGCTTGCGAGTTCTGCTATTTTCATAATGATTCAATAAAAATATGATACAGTCGCAAATTTCGCCATATGCTTGAGGAGCAAAAAGTAAAGTTGAGGGGTAGAACAGAAAAAGAAAGCCAGTTACACTACTGATAATCAGCAATGTAACTGGCTCATAAAGTTAAACTCTTTAAAATGCGGGGAGAAAAGGTAAGGCGCTGTCGATTTGTGGGTAAAACTACTCTTCTGGCGGCTCGAACTTGGGATATTTCTGCAAAATTCTGCTTATTTCCTCCATAAAAGCAGAGTCTTTCCTGCTTTGTTTCCGATAACCATCAATGAAAGAGGTCTGCATCGCAGCATCACGATGCTTCTTGTGCATATCGTAAGGAATGCTTGCTTTCTCTACGACATGCTTCTCCCATGTCTCCCTGACTGCATTGATTTTCTTTTCAGAACTTAGCGACAGCAATTTCAGCAGCAAGGTCTCCTCATCAAGTTTCGACCACTTGGGATAGATAGTCCGGTCCACGTACTGGGCAACGTCCTTGTCGGCGTGAATATAATTAGCAAGGATATGGATTAGCCCCTGTACCTTACGTGTGCACATGTTCCTGGGTTTTATCTCTTCTTCGGTGTTACGGAGATTGAACCAGTTGAGAAAGTCGATCCAGTCGATAAGCTCTATAACTTTACCGTTGCACAGAGCCTCTATGTCCGAGCATATCTCATAGTTCAGCCAGCGGTACTGCTCCTTTGCCTTGTTGAATTTGGTGAGTAAGAAGCTCATTGCCCGTCCTCCTTTCCCTTTAGACGCTGGAGGTCATCAATCAAGGCCTTTGTCAGGTTATCAAGTGTATAAGCCATCATGACAAGTCCGCTAAGATTAAAGTTGAACAGCCCTGCCGTCCGTCTGCGCTCACGGTCATACACAGCAAACAACTCCTTGGTGCGTTTACTGCATTCATCATAAAAAGCCTTCTTTCCAGCATGCAATTCCTACATGCGGGGCAACTCATCCTTGCAGTAATGCAGCTCTGCCATATCAAGACTGTTATCGAGATCCTTGTACTCCTTGTAAGCTGCAGCCGACTTCTCCAGAGCCGACTGATATTCTGACTTCATCGGCTCAAGATGCTCCTTATAGATAATCTTTGGATCAAATGAAGAGAATTGCCCTTTGGACACATTATATATATGTAGGATTTCAGAGGACTCCTTCTCCAGAGAGATGGCTTCTGCTAATAGCTCCGGATAATCTTCCAACGGCACCTCTTCCACATAATCAATAAAGGCATCGGTGTTCTTGTATCGCTTGCAGAATGTGACCAACAACCATGCCTCTCCGAAGGACAACTGCTGACGGTCTGCAATTGCCCTGAGGATTGGCATGAGGTCATGTAAGCCGGATGTTAGTTCGGTTATCATCGTTTGAGATTCTTTACTTGTTGAATAAGTTGTTTACCCTTGTCTGTCAGTCGATACTTCTGATAGGGAGAAGTCGGTTTGTCTGGTAAGGTCATCTCAATCAATGCAGCGTCTAATGCAGGCTGGATTGACTTTCTAACATAAGTTCGGCGAGAAGATTCGCCGACCTCATTCATGATTGAACTGATATCTTTTTCCCCATCTCCAAGCACAACTAATAATTTCGCAACAGCTTGTCCAAGACTTGGACACAGCTTGTCCAAGTCTTGGACAAGCCTATCTACGGAGATTGAATTCGTTGTAATAACATTCTGATTATCAGCTTCCTTATCATGCGCAACATCATGCGCAGGCTTGGTCATGTCTTGGACAGACTTCTTGAACCACAATATTGTCCACAGCCCGGTGCCATCGTAATCCCACTCCGGAGACGGACAACCATAGTCCGTGCAGGTGGTAGCAATCTTCTCAATGCCCCGGCCCCATGACTCAATAAAGCCCGCACGGAAGAATGTGTTGGCAATATCCGGATTGAACGGCTTACTTCCATGGCTGCCGGTAAGTCGCTCTATATTCCACCCATTGGGAAGATAGCCCGGATTCCAGATAGCGATATGATCTTCGTATACTCTTATCTGAACCGGCGTGAATTCACCATATGCCTTGTGGATGATGGCGTTGAGAACGGCCTCGCGTAAGCCACCAATCGGGAGAGGCTGCTCATCAACTCGGTGGATACCCTCATAGTGGATATAAGCCTTTGTATATTGTTGTCAACAAGTCCATCGTTTGGGCGGCCTGCCTGAAAAGACTGCCATGTATCTCATCCTGATAGGCGAGATCTGCATCGTTGAGGAAGTAGCCTATCTTGACGAATGCCCCTGTAATAAACCTTTCCGGATCAGGATGGAACAACAATGCCGCAGCGCGCTTGAGATATTCACCATCATATAGGTGCAGTTTCTCTAACAGCACTTTTCGCGAACCGCTGACATCTTCAGATTTCATACGCTGGCTACGAACAGATATCTCGTTGATGGGATGCGTCTCGTATTTCCCTGTTGTCGGATTCCGGATGATGACTTCACGGGTAATGCCCGCCCTCGTGAAAATCATCTTGATCGCATCATTGTATTTCTGGCTGCTGATAAAGGGAAACAAACGTCCCTGCTTGTCTATCCCTTTGTATTTATCAATGAGTGCAACCGCCTTTGGATGGAGCGGTACAACAGCCATTATAGGCTGAACACCGTCATTTTTAGTCTTGTCAGGCACATATTGAAGCTCATCTTTTATAATATTCTTACTTGTCAGTCTCATCAAATCACTGACACGACAACCGACAAAGCACTGGAATACGAAAATGTCTCGTTGCTGAATCAGAGTCTCCAAGGACACATTAAGCAGTTTTTTGTCTTCTTCCGGAACCTCTTGCCAGGCAGTGACCATATCAGTCTCAGCAATCTTGTTTCTCTCAGCAATGGTGATATAGTAGGGCTTGCCATAATGAGACGTACCGATCTTCACACCCTTGAATGGATCGTTCTGGGTATACTCTTGCTCATTAAGCCAGGTAAAGAATAGCGCAGCCGCTTCATTAACTCTATCACAGCGTTCTCACCTTTTTCCTTTATTATCTTGCTT
>CALJCU010000610.1 GCA_938023885.1 uncultured Prevotella sp.
GAATACGTGTCTGCGTGAGACTCGGTCAGAAGGCCAGTTATATGAGAGCGTGCCACATTCTGGGAAAAGGCATGCTCGTCGAAGCGGGATGCACTAACAGCCATGATGACATTGCCCAGACTGGAGATGTTCTCGAATGTAGTCTGATAAAGGATACCCATCAGTGGGATATCGGCAACGCCTAATGTTCTGCGTATGATATCGTTTGCACGATTGTTGCTAGTAATTATATATTTACCCCGGCCTAAGATATCGTCAGCAATGGCAATTATTCTGCAATAGTGCCGTCCTGTAGGATCATATAGCTTGGGTTCAATAAAAGGCAACAATCTGTTGCGCCGGCATTCCATGAGATATTCCCGTAACGTAGGTACGGCAGTCCGCATGGAGTCAGCATCAGCGCGGACCACATAGCGCTTACGCAATGTGGCAAAAGATATTGTGTCGATGGCCGTTTGATGTCTGATATCTGAGCCATCAGTCATGATACAGGTTCGGTTGAGAGTCGCATCATGCATAACAATGAGAGAATCATCGGCAGTGGTTCTGACATCCATCTCAATACAGTCAAATCCCGCACGCTTTGCCAGCTCAATAGCTTCTAAAGAGTTCTCGCCGGCTACCGTGCAATCGAGATTCAGGCCTCGATGGGAGATAAAACTGCGGGCATACACTGAAGAAACCGAGCCAATGTAAGCAGCAATTGTAAGTATAAGTAATCTGTTCATTTCATATGATGGGTCTTGGAGACGCAGTAAAAACCGCATCTCAAAAGCATTGTCTATCAATAACCCGAATTTTGGGTTAAGTTCTTGTTTATCAACACCTCACTGGCAGGTATTGGCCAGAGATACATCCGGTCAGTGAAATTCCCCTTGGAGTGGATGTCACATAGCCCCGCATCGATAAGCTTCTGGAAGTTAGGAATGCCGTCCTCGTCAATGGTCGGAGTATAGGCCCAGAACCATTTGCCATTTTTCTCATCTTTTTTAGCCTTGGCGTTATCTGAGTGTAATCCGCAGTTGGGCATGTTGAGAGCTTTTTCGGCAATTCTCCAACGAATCAGATCGTAATAGCGAAGACCTTCGAAAGCAAGCTCCACACGACGTTCCCGCCGAACGATCTTACGGAGCTCCTTTTGGCTAGTTACAGTGATGGCAGGGTAGGAAGATGTGTCAGTATAGTCACACTTGTATGCACGTGCACGCACTTTGTTAATAGCATCGAGCACGCTCCGGTCAATATCGTTCATTTCGATTTTAGCCTCTGCATACATCAGCATCACATCGGCAAGACGAACGATAACATTGTCATTATCTGTCATGCCTATTGTACTCCAAGACTCCTCCACACGTTTGCGCCAGCAGAGACCGCTGTAAGATGAGTTCTTATTACCTACAGGGAAATTATCCTTGTTCTCGATTTCCTTGCCTGTTTTATAGTTCATGATTTTCGTTGCTGACGGACGCGGATCGTATTCATAACCAAAGGCTTCAGACCCGAATTCAATTATAGAGGCTGCACAGCGCGGGTCTCGATTCTTGAATGGATGCTTATTGTCAAAAAGCGGTGACTTGTCAATGGTCTTGCCATCTGTGTCAATCTCAGCGGACTCTTGCAAGAGGAGATTATAGAAGGCTGCCTGACGATGGTAGTCTCCACCTTTTTCGAGGGCTTCTACACCGTGTTTAGCAAATCCAGTCTTGTAGTCAACGACACGGATAATATCGCCATCGTACTCCAACTTATCGATGATCCCTATGATTGGCATACCATCTAGATTGACATGGAACTCACGCTCAAGTTGTGTATCCTTGCAACTATTTGGAATGTATTCCTCAAAGAGATTTTTCAATAAGCGCTCGCCATTAACTTTCATCTCTTCAGCAGTCATCACATTGCCATTGATTTTCGCTTTATGGTTTTCGAGAGAATTGTTAAAGAATA
>CALJCU010000611.1 GCA_938023885.1 uncultured Prevotella sp.
TGCTTGAGGCAATGGCGATGTTGGCATACGATGTCTGGGCATCCTTGTCGAGGTCTACCTTCTCAGGCGGCACATACTTGTGGTCCAGGAAGTTGTAGATACGTGCTTTCCATGTACCCATGCGGTGCAGCAATCCAGGTGACTTCTTCTGCTGTACAGTTTTTCCGTTCCTGGCCACGATCTCCGTCATGGCTTGTTGACCGTCCCCCGTTTCTTTCTCGTCTCCAAAAGCCATTACGGAAGAGAAGGCAAACACGACAACCAGGACGACAACGCCTACGATTTTCATGAGTTGTCTGGCCGGTACACGTCCGATGATCATCATCAGAAAGATGACGGCACTCAGCAGTACGGCCGTTGACAGGTTCTCTAACATAATCATCGGTACGATGGTGAGCCATACGATAAGGATATATTTGAAGGCGTGCCTGTCCGCTCCGTGGTCTGTCTGCATGGCGCTGAGGATCTGTGCTGTAGCGAGCACCATCGTGCCTTTGGCTATCTCTGAAGGCTGAAACTGAATGCCGAAGAACGACAGCCAGCGTCCGGCTCCGTTCACGCTGTGGCCGGCAAAGAGCACCAGCAGCAACGTGGAGACCGACACAATCAGCAGGATAGGCGTTGCAAGCTTAAAGTAGCGGCATTTGATGTTCAGTGTGACGAGCATCAGGAATATGCCCATAATCAGAATGCCGATATGCTTTACCATCGGGCCCATATAGTCTCCTGTCTTGTAAGTCAGCGATGATGAGGCCGAGAACACTTCAATGATGCTGACAAGGCACAGGAAGAAGAATATCATCCATATGACCTTGTCGCCCTTGAAGATAGCATTGAGATGATTGTTCATGAACCGTTTCCTCCTTTCGCGTTTACAGTTTTCTCACCAGTTCTTTAAATTGTGTGCCTCTGTCCTCCATGTTCTTGAAGAGGTCGAAGGAAGCACAACAGGGTGACAACAGCACGGTCTGACCAGGCTTGGCCATCTCGTAGCAGGCCTGGACGCAGTCTTTCATGTTATGCGTGTCGCGTACGGGAATGCCGAAGGAGTCGAAGTTCTTGTGAAGCTTTGTGTTGTCGGCGCCGAGATAGACGAGACCCACACATTTCTGCTTAACGAGGTCGAAGATATGGCTGTAGTCGTTGCCTTTGTCCTTACCGCCGAGGATAAGGATGGTCGGCATCTTCATGCTCTCCAGCGCATACCAGCAGGCATCCACATTTGTGGCCTTAGAGTCATTGATGTACTGTACGCCACCGACCTTGCACACCTTCTCCAGGCGATGCTCCACACCAGGGAAGTCGCTGAGGCTCTTGCGGATAATGTCTTTCTTGATACCGCTGATATTGGCTGCGAGACCGGCAGCGAGACTGTTGTAAAGGTTGTGCTTGCCGGTGAGCGACAGTTCCTCCTGCTCCATGTTGAACGGGGTGGGATATTCGAGCTTGTACTCGCCCTGCTCAATATAAGCGACGGATGCATCCTCCTTAATCTCAGAGAAGGGGCAGAGCACGGCATGGATGTCAAACTTCTCCATCTCTTTCTTGATGACAGGGTCATCGTTCCAGAAGATGAAACTGTCATCCTTTGTCTGGTTCTGCGTGATGCGCATCTTGGCATCGGCATAGTTCTCGAACTTAAAGTCATAACGGTCGAGATGGTCGGGCGTGATATTGAGCAGAATAGCGATGTTGGCACGGAAATTGTACATGTTGTCGAGCTGGAATGAGCTGAGCTCGACGATGTAGTATTCATGCGGGTCCTCTGCTACCTGGAGGGCGAGGCTGCGGCCTATGTTACCGGCCAGTCCTGCATCGTAACCGGCTTTCTTGAAGATATGGTAGATGAGCGAAGTCGTCGTTGTCTTACCGTTGGAGCCAGTGATACAGATCATCTTGGAGTTGGTGTAGCGCCCTGCAAACTCAATCTCACTGATGAT
>CALJCU010000612.1 GCA_938023885.1 uncultured Prevotella sp.
TGGAGGCATCGGTCCAGTCACTGAAAACAGCCGGCTATAATGCGCATTCTTTTGTCTCAGACGGTACGGCCCATGAATTTCTGACCTGGCGCCGCAGCTTCTATCATTTGGCACCGTTACTGTTTAGATGGTAGAAACGGAATTTTCTGCGCAAAGTCTTTACCTTTACTGTGGGCAGACCTCAATTTCTTCCAGTACGATACCGGGATCAAGCGGGCGGAACACAATACTGTGACATTCCTGTGCAGAACAATTCAACGGAAGTGTGACGGTCTTCTTTACGATGCGCCGTGCCACGGTAGGATAATAGATGCTGTAGATATTCTCCGGCTTCTCATTCAAGAGTGCATTGAAGTTAATAGTTCTGCCAGCGCCATCGAGCAGCACCTCATAGCGCAGACCTCCCTGATTGAGGAAGTCAAGCGTGGAGCGCGTCGTGACGGTGACCTTCACGGAGTCGGCATTATCGAGCCCACGGAAGCGATACTCTAACATTCCGCCTTTTACGGATGCGGTCGTGGGCCGCAGTGTCATTGCCCCATCACCTGGGCCCATGTATGGAATATACACCCAGCGAGCAGCTTGTCCATCCGTCTTACTGAAATACTGTTCCGGCTCAATGGTCAGTTGCTTGCCGTCCGCAGCAAGGATTCTTCCACCGTCTTGCTGCGCTACGGTATAGAGGTCGGGCAGCTTGTCGTGCGGGAAGTTATCGTTCCATGATGTGTAACCGATATGCTTCTGAATCATCATTCCATTCCATTTGCCCCCGGCAATCGTGTGATTGTAAGAGGCGCAGAGCAACGAGTCACGCCTGAAGTCGGTGCAGCACCGCTCCGCCCATTCATTGGCTTTCGGATCATGCTGTTTGTAAAGGGCGTGGTTCATTGCCTGGGAATAATATAGGTCGTAGAGGTTTGCCATAGCCTGAACAGGGAACAGAATGAGCTCCTGATAAGCATCCCGGTAGGCCTCCGGCAATGAAGCGTCTTGTCTGAGTGCATCTCGCTCTAAGTCGGCATAGCGACTATTCACACGCTCCCATTCACCATCCTTGAGGTTGAAAGTGTGGGCATCGAGCATCTCCGCCGTGCATCGTCCGGCATACTTGCACTGAAGGTTCAGGATTCGCGCTGCTTCTGCGGCTTGCGCCTCACCAAACTGTGTGGCACAGAACGCACGCGTGTGGTCGAGAAGACTGGAAGCTGTGAACGCTGCGGGATCCCATGCCATGTCGATGAAGAGTTGGATAGGATACTCCATCGGCTTGAGGTCTCCCACGTTGAGGATCCACAGGCGGTCGATGCCGTTCTCCGCAGCCAGCGAGAGTTGTTCCCACATGTTCTGTATCGGCGTCATGTTGAGCCACTTCGAGTTGCGGGGCGCTCCGACATAGTCGACATGATAATAGAGTCCCCATCCACCTTTTCGTTTACGCTCCTTCGGTGAAGGCACCCGCCGCACGTTGCCCCAGTTGTCATCGCAGAGCAGCAACGTCACGTCGTCGGGTACTTTCATACCTGCATCGTAATAGTCCATCACCTCTTTATATAAGGCCCACACCTGTGGCACCTCAGTAGCTTTCTTTCCTCGCTCTTTCTCGATGATACGCCGCTGGTTGCGGATGATCTTCTCCATGAGCTGGATGTTCGTATTCTCGCTCATCGCCATGTCGCCGTCTCCGCGCATGCCGATGGTGATAAGGTCCTCCGTGTTCTTGTTGCGTCGAACGCCACCTGCCCAGAACGAGTCGAGTGCAGCCTGGTTCGCGGCATAGTCCCACTTGCCTCCTGCTGCGATGCGTGACTGCCGGTCCTGCGCCTCCACATTGGGGTTATCCGTGTGGTTATGCCACTCCTTCTGTGAGCGACACATCGGCTCATGATGCGAGGTACCGATGATGATGCCGCGGTCATCCGCTGTCTTACTGTTCTGTCGGTCATCGGCATAGAAAGCCCAGCCCCACATCGCCGGCCAAAGGAAGTTGGCTATCAGACGAAGCAGCAGCTCAAAGACACGGTCGTAGAACTGATGGCCGCCATAGTTGGTACCGAACGTGTTCTTTACCCAGGTCGTCAGGCATGGTGCCTCGTCGTTGAGGAAGATACCACGGTACTTGACTTTCGGCGAAGGTTGTAGCTGCTTTCCATGCTCGTAAACGATCTCCTCGTGGTGCTGTACGGGCACGTCAGCCCACCAGTACCACGGCGACACGCCTATTTCACGGCTCAGCTCATAGATGCCGTAGATCGTGCCGCGCCTGTCGCTGCCGACAACCACGAGGTTGCCGTCGACCACATCGATGAGATAGCTCTCCCATTGACCACGGATCTTACGGACATCCATCTTGTGGCTTTTCACCCAACGATCGATGAGTGGACTGTGGCCGAGTGTCCCGACCATAATATCTCCTTTGCCTTGAACA
>CALJCU010000613.1 GCA_938023885.1 uncultured Prevotella sp.
AATGAAAATCAGCATTAAAAGGGTCTATCTGCCTGCTGAGGACAGTGACGGTTACCGTGTGCTCGTAGACCGGCTTTGGCCGCGCGGTATCAAAAAGGAGAAAGCGAAGATTGATCTTTGGGCCAAGGCGATCGCACCTTCTGCGGAACTAAGGAAGTGGTTTAACCATATCCCCGGGCGTTTTGATGAGTTCTCAAAGAAATATGTGGAGGAACTGAAGACCAATCCCGAGGTTGCCCCCATCCTTGACAAGCTTCGCCAGCACGACAAGGTGACGTTGCTCTATGGCGCCAGGGATGAGCAGCACAACAATGCAGTCGTGCTACTTCATCTTCTGTCGGTCTAAGATCGTTATCTCACGCCCGTTGATCTCGATGGCTCCTTCTTTCTGGAGGTCGGAGAGCACGCGGAGCAGTGAGAACTTCTGGATGCCGAACGAGTCGGCTATCTCCTGGCGTGAGCGGAAGAGGCGGATGACATTGGACTCTTGCTCACCGGCAAGTTTGAGGAGGAGCCATGTCACTTTCTCCCTTACCGTGTAGAGACTCAGTACCCGCATGCGTTTCGTGAGGAACGCGTTGATGTTGGAGAGTACGTGTATGAAGTTCATCGACAGCTGCCAGTTGTCGCGAAGCAACTGCTCAAACTCCGGTTTGCGCATACGGAAGACGGTGACGGGCGTGCCGGTCTCTACACCCACAGGCAGGTTGCTGTTCTTTGAAAAGACGAAGGCCGGGGCAACGATGTTGCCGTCACGCAACCGGCTTACCTCCACCTGCTTACCCGACAGAGATGACATGCGGCAGATGAGTGTGCCGCTGAGGATGATATCCAGATGCTGGTACGGCATGTTAGCGAGTGCATAGATGTCGTGGGCATCATAGTGTGCGGTGGACCATTTGGCGCCGCTGAGCGCTATCTCCATTTCTACGGGGCTCATGCCTGCGAAGAGCGGGCAGAGGCTGAGCTTGTCAAGTATTTTTTGTTCCATGTCCGGAAAAGGTGTTAAGTGGTGGGTGTCGGGTGGTAATGGGTTGCTACAGTATCTCAGTCAATTCCCGGAATCTGTCTATATGCCTGAAACGTGGGAAAGCTGTAATATTATCTTCTGAATCTTCCGTATGCTCCATCTGCCATTCTAATTCGTAGGGAACGTGAATGGCATACCCGCCGAGTTTCAGCACAGGCAGAATGTCACTCTTGAATGAGTTTCCGACCATACAGAGCCTGCCAATATTCGTATCGAAGAGCCGGCAGAGGTGCATGTATTCGCGGAGGGTCTTATCGGCTACCACGATGTAATCGTCAAAATATTTGGCTAAGCCGGAACGTCGGAACTTATTCTCTTGGTCGAGGTTGTCACCTTTGGTGAAGACAACCATCTTGTAGCGACCTTTTTTGCGCAAGGCTCTGAGAGTCTCCTCAACGCCTTCAAGCGGTGTGGCGGGCATGTTGAGCAGCGTCTTGCCCAACCCGATGATTTTCAGCAGTTCATCCCCACCTATCTGTCCTTTAGACATCTTGATAGCGTTCTCAATGAGCGAGATGGTGAACGCTTTGCTGCCATAGCCTAAGAGCGGCAAGTTTGCTTTCTCTTGTTCAATGAGCTTAGAGGCAATCTCTTCCTGGCTGCCATAGGGTGCAAGCATTTGACCGTAAGCCTTCTCTATGACTTCGAAGTGGCCCATACAGTCCCATAATGTATCATCGGCATCGAAAGCAATGAGGAGATTTTTGTCCGACAGTTTGCCGTGTTCTTTTATGTTATTGGATGTATTCATGTTTACAAAATTACAAAAAAATAAAGGAAGGGAAGCAAAGTCAAAGATAATTATTAATTTTGCAACATTCAAACTTGTAAACAACTGCTTGGAATATAAAGAAGATGGGACAAAGGAGAGACAACCGGGTAAAATCCTACATTCTTTTTTTTATTGCAATATTATCGGTTCTTCCTATGAGGGGAGAGCTGCAAGATGGCTATGTTGTCTCTTACCTCAATCTTAATACGGGTATGCCGGCAAACTACGTGGATGATATCTATCGTGACTCTCGTGGTTTTATTTGGATTTCTACCCACGGGAGCGGCTTGCTGCGGTATGATGGCTTTTCCTATATGAATTTTGGACTGGGCGGCAATTTGGGACTTACCATGTGTTCCAATAGTTGTCACAATGTGGTGGAGGATCGTTTTGGCCGCTTATGGATAGCCTTAGAGGAGGGCTCTAAATGTCTTGATATGATAAATGGGAGTACGTCGCTCCCGGAAGCAGTCTCTGAGGAAACGGATAAGGTTCTGAGAAGGACAGTGACGACTCCCTGTATCCGTGTCTATTGTGATGCGGAAGGCAACATATGGATTCTTACGGTCTCCAGTCTTTGTCGTGTGTCTTTTGATTCAGACGGGAGAGTATCCTCTGTGATCGTTGTCTCTCATCATACGAAGGTTCCGGATCTTGCGATGGAAGACCTTGACAAAGACGGGTCTGTATATGTCGGATTGGGATTGCATCTAAATAAGGTCTATGCCCACCAGGGGCATCTTGTCGTTAAGAATCTTTCGGCCCGTTATCCTCAACTCAATGGAAAGATTATCGGCGCTATGGTTAAGTGGAATGGACAGGTGTGGTTCGGTACCAACCACGGGTTGTATAATGGCGTTTTCAGAGATCCGGGTATCCACTTTAATGCAATGGGGAAAGGCTTGCAACACGAGAACGTGACATCGCTTGCAATATCAGAGGGCAAAAGGTACCTGATTATCGGAACTTTAGGTGGCGTGGATTTCCTTACTCGGACCTACTCGTTCTCAGGACATTGGAACAGCACAAAGACAACCAATGCGCTGTCGGGCAATTTTGTTAATTGCGTTTATACTTTCGGCAGACAGTTATGGGTTGGTACGGAGAACAGCGGAATCACACAGTTTAGACCGTATTTGCTTGATATTACCAATTTCTTGCATGACAATTCTTCTTTAGGTTCTTTGAGCTCCGGGTCTGTCAATGCTATGTATGAGTCACCAACTGGCGATCTATGGGTAGGGACAGTGGAAGGCGGTCTCAACTTAAAGCGGAAAGGCTCGCATGATTTTGTTCATTTCACGACCGCTAACTCTGACCTTCCACATAATTCAGTCTCCGTTCTTACTCCTGATGGTGCCGGTAATATCTGGATTGGTATGTGGGGTGGGGGAGTAGCTGTCTTCTCTAAAGGAAGAATACGGCCGCTGGTCACGGATGCCGGTCATGTTGCTGATTTATTGTTTGTCGGTGCTATGGCTTATGATCCCTACAACCGGGGAATGTGGATTGGTGCCAATGCGGGGTTATTTTTCTATGATTTCAAGACGCGTAAACTGCGTGACCCTTTCCCGCAATGCCGTACCATCAACGGAGCGATAGGCAGCTTAGTGACCCGCGATGGGAAGTTGTTCATGGGATGTCTTCCGGGAATGGTCTCTGTTGATCTGAAAAAGGGACCGGACGGGAAAGGGCTGTTCTCTTTTACACATTATTTATATAAGCTCGACAATCCATCGTCCAGGGCTTACGAGAAGGTGACTTCGTTCTTTCAGGCTCCAGACGGTACGGTATGGATAGGGAGCAATGGTGATGGTATCTACCGGATGAGAGGCTCTGTACCGGACAGTGCGTCTGTTCAGTGCTTCACTGTTGCTGATGGGCTGGCCAACAATGGCGTCATGGGGCTTGCAGAGGACAACCACGGACTACTGTGGATCGCAACGAATGACGGATTGTCGTGTATGAATCCTCAGACGACGACCTTTGACAACTTTACGGTAGCTGACGGTCTGCTGAGCAATCAGTTCTATTTCAATGGGCTCATCCAGGGTGACAATGGAAAGCTATGGCTCGGTAGTGACAAGGGATTGACCTTGTTGGAAGGAATCAATCCGAACATAGATGATATAGGACGTCTCACGTTCACGGCACTCTATGTCAACAATCGCTATGTGACCGCTGGCTCTGATTATCTGAAAGAAGATATCTCTGTAGGCAAAGAGATCCATCTCCATGAGAGCGACCGTAGTTTCGTGTTTGAGTTTTCGGCGCTTAATTATAGTAGTGATGTTCAGGGTGCCTATGCCTATTGCATGAAAGGTTATGAAGATGAATGGATCCCGTTGCCTCAGGGCGAACACAGTGTGAGATATTCAACCTTGCCAGCCGGTCATTATACCTTCGAAGTGCGTTATATTCCTCCAATGGGTGCCGGTAAGGAGCAGATAGCCTCTGTCGGTGTGACGGTGACGCCTTATTTCTGGAAGAGCTGGTGGTTCCTGACCTTGCTCTTCATCGGGTTTGTGTTCCTTGCCTACAAAGCCTATAAGCGACGTATGCGGCTTATGCGTGACCGGGTGGCAGAACAGCTGTATCGCCCTATCGAGTCAGCTTTGAAAGACAGTAAAGAGCCGGAGCTCTTGCAGACGCGTATCCAGAAGATTCTTCAGAACGAACGTCTCTACCAAGAAAGTCAGAGACAGTCGATTGACAAGGATAAGTCGGAGACACAGACTAAGGAGGTGCCGTTCATGGATCGTATCATGAAGGTTATGGAGGAGAACTATGCCAACCCCGAACTGAATGTCAAGATGATTGCCGATGCCATGCGCATGCAACGGACAGAGGTCAGCAAGCAGTTGCAGGATAATGTGGGTGTGACAACCTCGCAGTTTATCCGCAACTACCGCCTCGACCTTGCCAAGAAAATGTTGGAAGACAATGTTGCTGACCGTAACATTACCGAGATTGCCTTCCGTGTGGGCTTTAATGATCCTAAATATTTCACCCGTTGCTTCTCTCAGCGCTTTGGTGTGGCTCCGTCGGCGTATAAGAAGAGCTAAAGAGTAGAGAAATAAGGCAAAAGCGATATTTCCACCTTATATTTCTGTTTTTCCACCGTGTATATTTACACCCTTCGTATCTTTGCAGCGTTAACAAAGGTATTTATTTTGCCTAAAAACAGAGTAAAATTTAACTTATTGCAATTTATGAAGAAACTAACTTTGCAAGGATCATTCTTGGCGGTGCTGCTGGCTTTAGGGCTGACATCCTGTACGGATTGGGATCAGCAAGATCCTGAGGCAGGCAACCAGACCTATCCGAATCGTGAGGTCGTAGCCACGTATGATTTTGAGTATTCTGACAAAAAACCGGAATTCTCTGACTTGGAGAAATGCTACGAAGCGTGTGAGGTTGTCAAAGATGACAGCCTGGGGAGCGAGGTCCTGCATTTATCAGGTGCGGGAGCAGCGCGTATCGTCAATCCATTTAAGGAGAAAAAGCTCCAGGATGGAGCAGCCATATCTTTTTATGTAAAGACGGACAGCTCTGATTTGGCCCGTCCACTTTTTGCTTTCACGGGTG
>CALJCU010000614.1 GCA_938023885.1 uncultured Prevotella sp.
GATGCCGACTATGAGGTTGGTGAGGAAGTCTCTGAGCCTGTCGACTTCGCTAAGTTCGGCCGTCGTGCTATCCTGACGCTGCGTCAGACACTCGCCAGCAAGATTCTTGAGCTGGAGCATGACGCCCTTTACAATAAATACAAGGACCGCGTGGGTAAGCTCATCTCTGCTGAGGTCTATCAGGTATGGAAGCGTGAGGTTCTTCTTGTGGACGATGACAACAACGAGCTCCATCTCCCGAAGGGCGAGCAGATTCCCGCTGATGTCTACCGCAAGGGTGAGACGGTACGCTGCGTCATTGAGCGTGTGGACAACGAGAACAACAATCCGCGTATCATCCTCTCCCGTACCAGCCCCGCGTTCCTTCAGCGTCTGTTGGAGAATGAGGTGCCTGAGATTCAGGACGGCCTTATCGCTATCAGGAAGATCGCCCGTATGCCGGGTGAGCGTGCCAAGGTAGCGGTGGAGAGTTACGACGACCGTATCGACCCGGTGGGAGCCTGTGTCGGTGTGCACGGCAGCCGTGTGCACGGTATCGTGCGCGAGCTCGACAACGAGAACATTGATGTCATCAACTGGTCAGCCAACACGAAGCTGTTTATCCAGCGTGCCCTGAGCCCGGCTCAGGTGGCAGACATCAAGCTCGATGAGGAGAACCATAAGGCGAGTGTCTACTTGCAGCCCGACCAGGTGAGCCTTGCCATTGGCCGTAACGGTATGAATATCAAGCTCGCCTCGATGCTGACGGAGTACACCATCGACGTGTTCCGTGTGGTGAACGACAGTGACCAGGAAAATCAGGTTGATGATGTCTACCTCGACCAGTTCAATGACGAGATCGACCAGTGGATCATCGATGCCATCAAGGGTATCGGTCTGGAGACAGCACGTGAGGTGCTCAATGCTCCGAGAGAGATGCTGGTAGAGAAAGCTGATCTCGAGGAAGAGACTGTAGACCATGTACTGGAAGTATTGAAGAAGGAATTTGAGTAAAGAAGAAATAAGAATAAAGAAGGTAAAAGTATTATATGAGCATCAGATTAAACAAAGCATTACGTGAATTGAACATAGGTCGCCAAACGGCAGTTGGCTACCTGCAAAAGAGGGCCGGTGTGCTTGGAGAGGTCAAGGACGACCTCAACTTCAAGCTCAACGACAAGCAATATGCTGCTCTCGTTGAGGCGTTCAAGAAGGATGCTGTCAAGGAAAAGGCGGAGCAGCTCTTCAGGAAGCCTGAGAAGAAGAAAGAGCGGAATGGCTCCAAACCCCGCATGGAGAGCGGGCAGAAGCCCGGAGGACACCAGAAATCCATACCGTCGGGTAAGATGGACCTTGATAGCGTTGGCAAACGCCCGGTAGAGATTAAGTCTGATGCTGTATCTGAAAAGCCGGCTCCAAAACCAGAGACTGCTGCCGTCAGTCAGAAGGTTGAACCGACGCAAGTAAAGCTGGAGTCTGCTGTTGCTAAGCAGGAAGCGCCTATGGCAAATACTGTTGAGGATCCTGTCAAACAAAAGGCAAAGGCCAGGGCTTCCGCAGCCGGGCCGGTAGCGACTCCGAAGGCCGCAGAGGCTAAGCCTGCGGTAACGGCACTGCAGCCTGCTCCTGCCAAGGATAACAAGTCTGCTGCAGTGAATGAGGCTCCCAAGGCTGTTCTTAAGGACAACATTAAGCCGGCACAGCCTGCCAAGCCTGAGGTGAAACCCGCGCAGAAACAGCGCCAGGTTATCCAGAAACCTGCTGCCGTGAAGGTGGCAGAGGTGACACAACCTGTTGCTGACAATAAGAAAGGTACAGAAATCTTCCGCACGAAGACGGAGGCACGTATCGACGGCACGCCGAAGGTGACAGTCCTGGGTAAGATAGACCTCGGCGCTATCAACTCCAGTACCCGTCCGAGAAAGAAGTCTCGATCTGAGCGTCAGCGCGAGCGCCAGCGTCAGCAGAGCGGCGGAAACAACGGAAACAACAAGGGCAAGCGTGAGCGCATCAATAATAACAAGGTGGATGTCAACGCCGCTGCCAACCAGCAGGGTGGCAACAAGAACGGTAACGGTAAGAAAAGGAGGAACCGTAACCGTAACAACAGGCCGCAGGAGGTCAACGACGAGGATGTAGCACGCCAGGTAAAGGAGACACTTGCCCGTCTGACCAGCAAGAGCCAGAACAAGAAAGGCGCCAGGTACCGTAAGGAGAAGCGTGAGGCTGTCCAGGAGAAGCTCGATGCTGAGGCACGT
Organism: uncultured Prevotella sp.; assembly: GCA_938023885.1. Classification (GTDB taxonomy): domain Bacteria; phylum Bacteroidota; class Bacteroidia; order Bacteroidales; family Bacteroidaceae; genus Prevotella. The sequence goes on from CALJCU010000614.1 coordinate 2,238, forward strand.
GCTGAGAAGAAAGAGAGCAGGGTGCTGAAGCTCACCGAGTTTGTGACAGTGTCCGAGCTCGCCACGATGATGAACGTCTCTGTGACACAGGTCATCTCAACGCTGATGAGCATCGGCATCATGGCCTCTATCAACCAGCGTCTCGACGCTGAGACTATCAACATGGTGGCTGAGGAGTTCGGCTTCAAGACGGAGTATGTCAGTGCTGAGGTCCAGGAGGCTGTCAGTGAGGATGAGGACGACGAGAGCGATCTCGTATCCCGTGCTCCTATCGTGACGGTCATGGGTCATGTCGACCATGGTAAGACCTCGCTGCTCGACCATATCCGCAACACGAACGTCATCGCGGGCGAGGCCGGTGGCATCACCCAGCATATCGGTGCATACAGTGTGACGCTGAAGAACGGCCGTAAGGTGACGTTCCTCGATACTCCGGGGCATGAGGCCTTCACCGCCATGCGTGCCCGTGGTGCTCAGGTTACCGATATCGCTATCATTATCATCGCTGCCGACGACTCAGTGATGCCTACTACAAAGGAGGCTATCGCTCACTGTCAGGCTGCCGGTGTGCCGATGGTGTTCGCCATCAATAAGATTGATAAGCCGGGAGCTAACCCCGACAAGATACGTGAGGATCTCGCCAACATGAACCTTCTCGTGGAGGAGTGGGGCGGTAAGTACCAGTGTCAGGAGATTTCCGCTAAGAAGGGTATTGGTGTGGACGACCTCATGGAGAAAGTGCTGCTCGAAGCTGACATGCTCGACCTCAAGGCCAACCCGAACCGTAAGGCTACAGGTACGGTCATTGAGTCTTCACTCGACAAGGGTCGTGGCTATGTCTCTACTGTACTCGTAAGCAACGGTACGCTGCATGTCGGCGACATCGTGCTCGCCGGTACTTCCTGGGGTCGCGTAAAGGCTTTGTTCAATGAGCGTAACCAGCGCATCGACAACGTGAAACCGGCTGAGCCGGCCATCGTTCTCGGTCTGAACGGAGCACCTACCGCCGGTGACCAGTTCCATGTCATCGACACAGAGCAGGAGGCACGTGATATTGCCAACAAGCGTGAGCAGCTGCAGCGTGAGCAGGGTCTGCGTACGCAGAAACGTCTTACCCTCAGTGATATCTCGCACCGTATCGCACGCGGAGAGTTCCATGAGCTCAACATCATCGTCAAGGGAGATACTGACGGTTCCATCGAGGCGCTGTCCGATTCGTTCCTTAAGCTCTCTACAGAGAAGGTGCAGGTCAACGTTATCAGCAAGGCTGTCGGTCAGATCTCCGAGAACGATGTCATGCTTGCTTCTGCTTCCGATGCCGTCATTGTCGGCTTCCAGGTCCGTCCTTCGGCAGATGCCCGTAAGCTCGCTGAGCGTGAGGGCGTAGAGATCAATACCTATTCCATCATTTATGATGCTATCGACGATATTAGGGCTGCCATGGTTGGCATGCTTGACAAGGAGAAGAAGGAAGTCGTCACCGCTGAGGTGGAGGTGAGGCAGGTGTTCAAGATCTCCAAGGTCGGTACCATCGCCGGAGGCCTCGTCACCGAAGGCAAGGTTCACTCTAAGGACAAGGCACATGTCGTGCGCGACGGAATCGTGGTGCACACTGCTCCTATTGCTGCCCTGAAGCGTTACAAGGATGACGTGAAGGAAGTGACGACAGGTCTGGAGTGCGGTATCTCGCTCGTCAACTACAACGACATTCAGGTCGGTGATGTCATCGAGACTTTCACAGAGGTTGAGGTTGAGCAGAAACTTTAAAGCTTGTACCGCCTTTGTAGCAGTCAAGTTTGCAAATTTTATTATCCGAAACGATAACATTTGTGATTCAGGATGCAGGTGGCACGGCTTTTGTTGGTGTCACCTTGTATTAATTATATATCTCGTAATATCATATATTATTATATGGAGATAAAACTAAAGAAGGAAAGCAACGATTTCGTCAAGGAGGTTGCCAACCAGAAATATGAATATGGCTTTACGACGGATGTTGATACCGAGGTCATCCCCACGGGTCTCAACGAAGATGTCGTAAGGCTTATTTCCAAGAAGAAAGGCGAGCCCGGGTGGCTGCTCGACTTCCGTCTGAAGGCATATCGTTATTGGAAGACTCTGTCCGTTCCTACATGGGGACACGTCCACGTACCTCATATCGACTTCCAGGCCATCTCTTATTATGCCGACCCGCTGGCGAAGAAGCCGAAGAACAAGGAGATAGACCCCGAACTGGAGAAAACCTTCGACAAGCTCGGCATCCCCTTGGAGGAGCGGCTCGCGCTGAGCGGCACAGCCGTGGATGCTGTCATGGACTCCGTCTCGGTGAAGACGACATTCAAGAAGCAGTTGGCTGAGCAGGGTATCATCTTCATGTCTATCGGTGAGGCTGTGAAGGAACACCCCGGCCTCGTGAGACAGTACCTCGGCAGTGTGGTGCCTTACCGTGACAATTTCTCTGCGGCACTGAACTCAGCTGTGTTCAGTGACGGTACGTTTGTATACATCCCCAAGGGCGTGCGTTGCCCGATGGAGCTAAGCAGTTACTTCCGCATTAATGCCCGTAACACGGGACAGTTTGAGCGTACGCTCATCGTGGCGGATGACGATTCTTACGTCTCTTATCTCGAAGGCTGCACGGCCCCGATGTATGACGAGAACCAGTTGCATGCCGCCGTCGTGGAGATTGTGGTAATGAACAATGCTGAAGTAAAATACTCTACCGTGCAGAACTGGTATCCGGGTGACGAGCACGGAAAAGGAGGCGTGCTCAATCTCGTGACGAAACGTGGCGAGTGCCGCGGTGTCAACTCCAAACTGTCTTGGACGCAGGTGGAGACAGGCTCAGCTGTCACGTGGAAATACCCGTCTTGTGTGCTCCGGGGCGACAACTCACAGGCGGAGTTCTACAGTGTCGCCGTGACGAATCACTATCAGGAGGCCGACACGGGTACGAAGATGATACACATCGGTAAGAACACGAAGTCGACGATTATCTCCAAAGGCATCTCTGCCGGTCATTCACAGAACAGTTACCGTGGTCTTGTACGTGCTACGGCCAATGCAGACTACGCGCGTAACTATTCGTCCTGTGACTCTCTCCTCCTCGGTTCCGACTGCGGCGCCCACACGTTCCCCTATATGGATATCCACAACGACACTGCTGTCGTGGAGCATGAGGCTACGACCTCGAAGATCAGTGAGGACCAGCTCTTCTACTGTAATCAGCGTGGAATATCAACCGAAGACGCGGTAGGGCTTATCGTCAATGGCTATGCCAAGGAAGTGCTCAACAAGCTCCCCATGGAGTTCGCCGTGGAGGCCCAGAAGCTCCTCAGTGTCTCGCTCGAAGGAACGGTGGGTTAGTTAGGAGTTAGGAGATAGGAGTTAGGAGTTTAAAGTTAGAAAATAATATATGTGAGCAAAAAATATAGATATGGAGAACTTTAGACAATTCATCTATGACAAGTGCTTGGATTGTGCTGTAAGAATGATTAGACTAACTCGCTATCTCCAAGATGAGAAACATGAATACGTAGCATCAAAACAAGTATGTAGGAGTGGGGAGTGGAACAAGCATAGGCGCAAATCTGGCGGAAGCACAGTATGGAACAAGCAGGAAAGACTTTCTGCCAAAATGTTATATATGTTTGCGTGAAAGCAACGGGACTTTGTACTGGTTAGAAGTTCCACACTGATCTGAGTTACTCTCAGATTTAGAGTATCAGTCTTTATTTATATGATGATTGCATAGAACTAAAGAAGCTCTTTAACTCTATAACAAAAAAGACGAAGGAGAACAATAATAACAATAACAAAGGAGAGGAAGATGGTGGGCAGGAATAACTCCTAACTCCTATCTCCTAATTCCTAACTAGAAAAAGTATGTTAGAAGTAAAGAATCTGCATGCCACGATTGGTGGCAAAGAAATATTGAGAGGCATCAGCCTCACGGTAAAGGATGGTGAGATCCATGCCATCATGGGTCCTAACGGGTCGGGTAAATCAACACTTTCTGCTGTGCTGACGGGCAGCCCCCTTTACACAGTCACGGAAGGTACGGCGACGTTCAACGGCAAGGATCTGCTGGCGATGAAGCCGGAGGACCGTGCCCGTGAGGGCTTGTTCCTTTCGTTTCAGTATCCTGTAGAGATTCCAGGTGTGTCAATGGTTAACTTTATGAAAGCTGCTGTCAACGCCAAGCGCGAGTACGAGGGTAAGGAACCGCTGAAGGCTCCTGAGTTTATGAGACTCATGAAAGAGAAACGGGAACTCGTCGAACTCGATCCAAAGTTGTCACGCCGTTCGGTCAACGAGGGCTTCTCCGGCGGTGAGAAGAAGCGCAATGAGATCTTCC
>CALJCU010000615.1 GCA_938023885.1 uncultured Prevotella sp.
GATGACTTCGTTGTTGGATCCGGCGCGAGACTCGTGACCAATCTTAGCGTCAAAAGTGACCTGAGCCTCACCTGTCTTACCACTCTTTGTTGTAACAAGGATGACACCATTAGCACCACGCACACCGAAGACGGCTGTTGCGGAAGCATCCTTCAGGACAGTGATATTCTCAATCTCATTCGGGTCGATGTCATCCATGGAGCGCTCCACACCATCGATCTGCACGAGCGGTGCGGAGTTGACCCACGTTCCTTTACCACGGACGAAGATCGTAGCGGCATCGGAGCCCGGCTCACCGGAATATTGTACGGTAGTGACACCAGAGAGGGTACCGGCAAGGACGTTGTTGACGGAGGATACAGGCACGCGAGAGAGATCCTCACCCTTGACAGACGACAAAGCACCTGTCACCGACACCTTCTTTTGTACGCCGTAAGCCACGACCTCGACACCTTGCAGCGTCGTACTCTCTTCCTTGAGCGTCACCTTCATGCCATTGCTGGCCGTGACGGTCTGAGAGATATAACCAACATAAGAGATCTTCAGTTTAGCACCCGGACGGGCATTCACAGAAAAGTTACCGTCAAGGTCAGTGATCGTTCCCTGCGACGCAGGAGCACCGACGGCCATAACCGTTGCACCGATGATGGGCTCTTCTTTCTCATCAACGATAGATCCACGCAGGACATTCTGTCTGGATTGCTGGGTGACAGCTTGCACCCGTTGTAGGCCTATTGCGGGCGGGAAGACTAAAACAGTGGCAAGCACAGCCATAGGTAGCACCGAACCGCGGAATAATGTTTTTTGATTCATTGGCTTTTTATGCTTTTTTAGGCATTAAACGTGTTGCAAAGTTATGCCTATTAAGTATAAACCAATGGGTACAATCGTGCGTTTACCAGTACTTTTGTACAAACCTACTATGTTTTTTCACAATCGGAACATTTGCCCTACTTTGGTATGATAGGTCCTTTCCCTCCTGCCCGGCAAGCGTAGCCTCAGGTCTCCGCCTATTTTAGAGAGAATGTTCAAGCGGATGATCCTTCCGTTCTTCCATTTCATGTCCTCGATGACGAAGCCGCCACGGACATGCAGGCCATTCACCTCGCCCTCGGCTTTCCACTCATCAGGCAGAGCAGGGAGGAGAGAGATATAGCCCTCATGACTCTGCGCAAGCATCTCCATGATACCTGCCGTACAACCAAAGTTACCGTCGATCTGAAAAGGTGGATGAGCATCGAAGAGGTTACGATAGGTGCCACCATGTTTCTTGTTCGTACCGTAGGCGAGGAAACGGTCATCGGTAAGACTCAGTTGGTTTCGGATGAGCCGCAAGGCATGGTTGCCGTCGAGAAGCCGTGCCCAGAGACATACCTTCCAGCCCATGCTCCATCCCGTGCCTTCGTCGCCACGGTGAATGAGCGATGTGCGGGCAGCAGCGAAGGTCTTTGGTGTACCGTCGGGTGTGATCTCGTTGCCGGGATAGAGCCCGAAGAGATGACTCGCATGGCGGTGGGTGTCATTGGGATCGTCCCAATCGTGCAGCCATTCCTGCAACTGCCCCCATCGACCAATCTGCAGCGGTGGCAGACTGTCAGCATGAGCCTCATAATGTTTAGCAAGTGCGGCATCAGTTTTTAAGACATGAGCTGCATCAGCGACATGATGAAAGAGGTCACGCAGCAATTCATTGTCCATCGTCGTGCCATAGCTCAGAGCTGAACGGCCCTCCGGGGTCGGATGACTGTTCTCCGGTGAGACGGACGGTGAGATGACAAGCCAGCCATGCGACGGCTCCTTGATGAGCATGGCATCGAGGAACTCCGCCGCTCCCTTCATGATGGGATAGGCCCACTCCAGGAATTTCCTGTCCTGCGAATAGAGCCAGTGCTCCCACAGCGAGCGGCAGACCCAGGCCCCGCCTGTCATCCACATACCGCTCGGGGCATGGTCGACAGGCCCCGTGGCACGCCAGATATCCGTGTTATGATGGAGTACCCAGCCCGGCTTACCATACATCGTCTTAGCCGTTTCGGCCCCGGTCTTGCTCACCTCTTCGATCAGTCGGAAGAGCGGTTCCTGCAAGTCGGCAAGGCCCGCACCCTCTGCCGGCCAATAGTTCATCTCTAAATTGATGTTAGTTGTATATTTACTATCCCATGCCGGCCAGAGCTTGTCGTTCCAGATACCCTGGAGGTTCGCGGCCTGACCGCCGGGCTGTGACGAACAGATGAGGAGGTAACGACCGAAAGCAAAATAAGTAGCGATGAGACCATTGTCCACGCGTGTCGGCAGCTTCTCCAGGCGTTCATCCGTAGGCTCATCGGCATAACGGTCAGAACCTAAAGAGAGCGACATGCGCTTCATCATCGACTGGAACTTACTGACATGCGCCTGCAGACACTGGTCAAAGTCTTTCGTCATAGCACTCGTGAGATAATCCTCCGAGCGTTTGCTCTCATCGCCACTGATGTCGTGATAGTTCACGAAGTTCGTGGCAAGGGAGATATAGACCGTGGCCTCATCGGCATTGTGCACCTGGATGACGCCATCGCGACTCTCACCATGACCAATGTGACCATCCTTGCGTGCACTAACCGCCAAGCGCCCCATGAAACGAATTTTACCCTTGCATCCTTCGAGCTTATCGCCGACCCCGAGCAGCGTCACCTCGTCACGCTCACTGTTAATGAGCACATCGTCATGAGGACTGGAGAGACGTGCCGAGAACGAGATCATACCAGGATGGGAGGCTGTGAGACGTACCACGATGACCTGGTCCGGGAACGACGTGAGGACCTCCCGGCGATAGCTGACACCCTCCGAGGTCCACTGTGTCACGGCAATGGCAGAGTCGAGACTCAGCCAACGGCGATAACCCGCATAATGGTCCGTGCCCTGCTGCGCTATCCACGCATCACCGAACGTCTGGTAGGCCATGCCCTGGTTTGTCGACGACATGACCTTGGCATTGATTAGGGCTTCCGCCTCCTTGTACTTCCCTGCAAAGAGGAGCCGTTGCGCCTCCGGGATGGCTGCCTTGGCCTTGGGATTGGCATTATTGTTGGGCTGTCCCGTCCACAACGTCTCTTCATTGAGTTGCAACCGTTCCACGGTTGGGTTGCCATAGACCATAGCACCTAACCGCCCATTGCCTAACGGGAGTGCATCGGTCCATACGCGCGCCGGTTCGCGATACCAAAGGGTCTGAGCGGAGAGGGACAGAGAAGAGAAGAAAATGAGAGAGAAAAAAGAAAGAAGAAGATGTTTCATAACGGGCCCCTCCCCAACCCTCCCCCGTCGTAGGGAGGGAGCCAAGATTACCATTGGGGCAGAATGGGATTCAATAATTAGACATATGAGATTGAAGGGACTCAGCCGGCAGGATTGTTACCTTTGACTCGTCGAGCATTGACCTGTCGAGATGGAACACGCGGATGAAAAAGTCGTAGTTGGCCATGCGCTTGTTCGGCCCATAATCGTGCCGTTCTTTCGGCAGATGGACGTTCTCTACCTTGTCGGTGGCATTGTAAAAACCATAGATGCGCTGGAGAAACGGATATTCGAGTGTCGGCACACTCGCTGTCCAGTCGCCACCGTCACTCACGACCTGCAGAGGTCTCGGGGCGAAGAACGCGATGAGCTCGGGGTTGCAGGTGCCACCACCAGCCAGTTGTATCGGCTTACCACTCTCACACGGACAGCCGCCATCGAAATGACTGGCGAGGTTGACCGTCGGGGCAGCAGCTGTGATGCGGTCGTCGAGGACGGTGAGCAGGATCGTATGGGTACCACCGCCACTGCCGCCGTTCACTCCTACCCTACCGGGATCGATATCCTTACGGTTCTTCAGCATGTAGTCGAGCAGAACCTCCCCGTTGAGTGCCTGAATGACATGGGTACGGTCGGTCTGGTGACTGTCCTTGCCAACCTCCTGTTCGCTCTGGCCCCAGCCATAGAGGTCGAAGTCGACACAGACAGCCCCCATGCGGGCGAGCGTGCCGAGGCGTTGCTGCTCGTCCTTCCGGTAACGGCCACCTTGGAAATGACCGTCGGGACAGATGATGAGCGCATGCTTGCCTTTCTTCGTCGACGAATAGATCGTGCCGAAGACATGCTCCCCAGGGAGTGTCTCAATACAGATATTCTGCACCGTGTAGCCGTCCATCTTCATCACTTTGCCAAGGAGCGGTTTCTTGTGGACAAGACGGGCCAGCAATGGGTCAATGCCGAGTAAGGTACGCACCTCACGACGCACACTGTCGCGACGGGCTTCAAAGGAAACTCGGTCTTTGTACAGTCCACTGAGGTAACGGAGCATTGCAGCGCCTTCCTCTGTGTGGCGGCGCGGGTATTCATAAGACTTGATCTTATAAACGTTACCGTTCTGCTTCCACCAGTTGAAGTCGAAATACTTGCAGATATTCGTCAGACTCTCCTCTAAACTATAAGGCCGCACACGAAAGTCAGCATAAGGCAGGACCTTACCTACCGTGTCGACATTGTATTTGAAAGAGACGTTGAAACGCTTACTGAGGCTTTCCATGATATCATGAAGCGGCCGCGTATAATGCCCGGCGAAAGTGTTCTGAGGGCGAGCGTCCGCAGTAGCGGTTGTCTTATCTTGTGCGAACGCGGCACTGAACGTGCAGGCCAAGGCGAGCGCACATAGCATTGATTTGTTCATAGTCTATTGTCGTTAGTTGTTTATTTGGAGTTGTCACCCGTAGGTCGAATACTCCATCATGGATGCTTCATCTGCAACGCACCTCTCCATCGAGGCTCGCCGTACTTCCTTCACACCAGGTAAGGTTTCCGACGACATGAGGCGAGATGACGATCTGCCTGCCATGGACACGGATGCCACAGATGTCATGGATAAGGTGATTGTTGGCATGGGCGAGCATGAAATGATTACGTAAGACGACTTGATGCTGCCTGCCCGTTCCTGATAGCCCACCAACTTGGTCCACAGATACTCATATGCCGTGGCGACGAGCACCACCGGTGTGTTGCGGGAGAAGCCGGCGAGATTCTGTCCCATATCGAAGACCATTCCTTTCCGCGACAGGACATCATATCGACGGATGATACGCACGGGAGCATTGAGTTGCTGTCGCAACACGGTTCCGTTGTGATTCTCCTCCTCCACGGGCGTGATCGTCTGCTGCGCCCAAGACAACAAAGGGAGCAAGGAGAGCATCGCGATTATCATTCGTTCCAAAACCATATTTCTTTACCTCACAATTACCTGCAATCCTTTGCCGACATGATAATGACTGCCGTCCTCGTCATAGACGATCGTCAGGTTCTTGCCGTGATAGCGGACGCCATCGAGACAGAACCAACGCCAGGTGCCTTTCGGGACGATGGGCTTGACGACGATCTTGTCATCCTCACGGGGCTGCAAGCCCACAAGGCCCGTGATGACGAGGTCGGCAAAGGTACTGTGATTATAGTAACGGCTGCGCTCACGGTCTCCCATGAGCCAATAGCCCGTCGCCTCATCGAAATACTCGCCGATATACGGCTGTCCATGAAAATACTGCGAAGCTGCATATTTCTTCATCTCGCGGAAGAAGACATTCGTCATCGTGTCCGGAGCCTCCCCACTGTGGCAGTAATGCTCAACCGCCGTGAGCGTCTGCGAAGTAGCGAAAGGCCACACGGCCCCGTCCCACTCGCAGGTGCCCGTGCCATGTGAACGGAACAACGGATGACGCTGCTCGGCTGTCGTGATGCCGAACGGCGCACAGAAGCCTTTCGGGTCGGACAATTGGCACCATACCGCCGCTGTCTTATCCTTGTCAAAGCCTTGTGTCAAACCGAAGTACCAGGGCAGGAAACCCGTCTCTTCACGTACATTAGCCGAGGTGCCATCAGGATGCAGCACCTCGAAGAACCGAGCACTGTCGTTCCACAACCTCGTAAGGACGAGCTGACGGAGCGTGTCTGCCTTAAGGCGGTATTCCTCGGATAACAGCTTCAAGCTGTCGGCTTGTACCTTCGGAGCTGTCTGAGCCGCGAAGGCGGCAATGTTGCTGATGGCGCGGTCGTTGCCATACATGTAACTGTTGATGCTCGGCCTTGCGTTCTTCGTATGACGCCCGCCACTGATCGTCTCTTCCATGGCGTCGCGCACATCCGTCTGCCAATAGAGATCATAACGCCCGTTTCGTATCCACCGATGATTGTTCCACCAGTGGTTCTCCGAGACAAGAGCCGGAAGCAGCGATGTCACCCAACACTTCCGCCCATCCACGAGGTATCGGTCCCAAATACTCGCTGCCGCCCACTGACTGTAGAACGTGAGCTTCGGCATGCGCTGGCCGTCATTGCCGTGATACCACGTGTTGATGATGCCATCGAGCCATTTGGGATTACGCAGCCAGCGGCTTTCATGTATATGGTGACCTAAAGCCGAAGAGATGAGGTTATATTTGTCCGCATAGCTCCGCGGCACGAGAAACTCCGTCATCCCATAACCCACCGGCGTCGTCTCGATATGCTTGAAGAGAGACCACCACCGAAAATAATAGATCTCCTCCATCTGCTTGTCGGGACAATCGAAAAATGGGATATTCTCGCGCATCCAGGTCCAAGCCGTGTCGCTCCGTCCAAAGGCATCGGCATAATGCTTGTAGTCGTCAATGTGGAGCAGTGCCAAGGCACTGTCGGCATCGAGACTACGTGTCTTCATCCGCACAATGGTCCACGACGCATCACTCACCGTGTCTTCCGCCTGAGGCAGGACGCCGTGCCAGTCAGCCGGCGTGTCGATGTTAGGCGTACGGCGACGCTCCCCTGTCCGGAAACGGATACGCTCCACAGCATGGACAGGTGCCATGAAGATGCGACGGTCTTTCTTCGTCCATTCGGCAGGACCAACATCCGCTCCTTTCGTCAACCGGCAATAAGCCATGCGGTTCGGTGCATCGAGACGGACATGGATATTCAAGGTGTCGCCCGCAACATAACGGCCGAGCCTACTGAAACGTGCACCCGTCTTCACCATCACCGTACTGTCAGCATTGACATCAATCCTACTGCATGCGATACCTTTGTCATCGAGAAACTCAATCTGCATCGTGCCATGGTCGGCCTGGTGTGGGATCAGCGTAAAGTTCAGTTCCAAATCCTTCGTTGCCGGCACTTTCCGTTCCGCCACGGCATAGTCGTAACGGTCATGGTCATGGAGCGTCAGACCTGTGCCATCGAGCCGAATGGGCGCCAAGAGTGGCATATAGAGGTTCCACGAAGTGAGGTCGGAGAGCTGATGGTATTGTGAGAAATCATCGGCTGCCTGTGTTAATGCCACAGTCCGCACGGGCACGGGGATGCGTGACACCCAGATATCTTCTTTGTTCATCGACCAGCTGACCCACAGGTCACTGTCCTTGGGTACCCCATTGCCTTCAAGGATTCCACGGACATACTGCGGTCCCCTACTCTTATAGTTTCCGCCATAACGCATCGGCGGCACCTCGCCACAGACAAGGTTCAACGTCTTATAGTCGAGCCCGTCACCGGAGAGGGAGATAGCCAATGGCCAGCGATACTCGGAAGGATTATAGACAGTGGCATAGGAGCCGTCGGTGAGCCGTTGTCCCCAGATCTTCGCATTGCTGTTGACGAAGCCGAAAGCACGGTTGACGGGCTGCAGCCACGTGTAGCCGCCATCCGTAGAGACGGAGGTCAGCGCATGCTTCCAGAAGGCAGCCAAACGGCCGTCGGGTAACGTATAGTCGCAATAAGCCTTGTATTCTTTGTTCAGTGGAATGAGACTATCACCCCGGTCCGCTTCCTCCACCCACTGCATACGGTAGCGCGGGTTGGCGAGGATCTCTTCCGCTGCCTTCTGCAGATGTTTGTCGGCATGGGTGTAATAAGGATAACGCGTGTTGTCTGCATTGAAGGCGTGGTTGTAATAGATGAAATAGATCGGACCGAAGGAGACGTCACGCTTCACTTCACGAATGACACGTCCGATGCCATTGCCGTCGTTGGGATCATCCTTTGGGTCGAGACACACACCATAGTTGCCGAGGGCATAGAGCCGTCCCTCCTTACTCACATACCAGCCCACGCGCTGGTGCATAACAGCAATGAGGTTATGAGCAGCGGGATGTCCCGGTTTCTGATAACCGTCCGGCACGGGATATTCGGGAAAGAGCACACGCGGAGCCGTCCAGTGATAACCATCCTCAGAGGTCTGCAGGTTCGTATGCGAGGGAGGGATATGTTCATCGGACGGATCCGAGAGATAATGGACATAGAACCGGCCGTGCCAGTAAGCCATCATCGGCTGATGGTTATAGGTCCATCCGCCGCCGTTTGCTGCCGAAGGATGCTCACGGTTGGCATGGAGGATCTGGATATTGTGTACCCCTACGACGGGACTCAGGGCTCCGTCGTGAAGGTCCGGGTTGACCATCGTGGAACCACTATAATGAGGGATAGTCAACAGCTCACTGTTGTCTACAGGCTGGATAATCGTGCCGTGCTTATGACCTTTGGGCACACGGACCTTCGATGAATAATCCTCGAAATGCTTGAAGTCGCGCGTACGGAGCGCACCGAAGCCGCCCTTACCGTAACGGTCGTAATAAATAAGGTAGGAACCGTCAGCAAGACGCGCTACGGTAGGACCTTCTGTCAGTTTCTCGGTGATAGGTGCAGAAGGTTTCGACCAGGGTCCACGCGGGTCACGGGCAAACGCCACACGGAGGTCGCGCTCGGGGCGTGTGTTGTCTTTGAAGACCATGACATAGTCGTGGTCACCTTTCTTGACGATCATCGCATCAATGACGCTGAAACCCGGGTCGTAGAAAAGACGGGCGGGAGCAAAGGTCTCGAAGTCGCGTGTCGTCGTGTAATAGAGCCGGTGGTTGTTCTTATGATCCTCCTGACCGTCAGGGAACTTCCCGGGAATACAAGAGGCCCACACAATCATCGTCTCATGACGAAGATCATCATAGAACAGTTCCGGCGCCCACACGTTGACCGCCAAGGTGTCGGTCATCACGGGGATGAACTGTTCTTTGCTCCAGTGGATAAGGTTACGGGACGAGGCATAGCCGAAGCCGCGGTCACCTCGCCACGCCGTCGTCCAGACGAGACGGAACACGCCGTCGGGCGTCTGGAGAATACTGGGGTCGCGCATGATGTGCTGACCGCCCACCTCCGGACGCAAAGAGATGCCGGGAACGGAATCCCAGTGTAAACCATCCGTACTGCTCAGAAGACAAAGGCCGCCCGTACCCGGCTCACGGAAACCTGTGAAGAGATACTTCAGTCCTCGTTTTCCAAATCCTCCCTGCCCCGAAGCAAAGCCGGACAGAGAGGCAAGCAATACTAAAATGATAACTACTAGTCTCTGAAGCATTAAAATTTTTCTTGTATGGTTCCACCGTAGGGGCAATCCTACATTAATCCGCCAACGGATCGAAGGTACCCATGGCGCCACCATTGTTATAATCTTCCCAACCGATGGTCTGCGGAAGTTGCTTGGCGGCATCGGAGACACCAGCGGGGAAGCCGAGGAGGTAATATTTAGGACGGAAATCGATATACTCGGAGATATGCTGTGAGTTGTAACCGTCACCTTTCTTCAGTCCGCGCACGAGGTTCGTCTTGTACCATTTGTTTAGGGTCTCAAGCTGTGAAGAGAGGTCCTTACGCAGGTCCACACCTTTCGGTCTTACCTTTGCCACGACCTGATAGTAAGTGTATTTGGCTTTCACCTCTTTCTCTGTGATACCCTCGTCGGCAGCGAGCTGCTTGACCTCTGCGGTATAGAGCGGGTCACTGTCGAAGGTCTTGCCACCGACACCGTAACTGTCGTTGAGACGGAACTCCATGTTCTCTCTGCGCTGGCCGTTGAACGGCTTGAAGCCGAGCCATGTGCAGGTATTGCCACCCCATCCCGTGAGTTTCCACGTAGCAGGAGCACCGGAGGGCAGCTCTGTGCCACCGTCGAAGAGCATCCACATACGCATATCGTCGAAGCGCTTGCCCTCGTAAGCGAACTCGATCTGACGCTCATAGAGGATAGCACTCATGCAGGCAGCCTGATCACTCGTAAGGTTAGCCTGGAGACCGCAGTCGCCGGTATAGCCGACACGTTCGCGGATCTTCTTCAACTGTTCCACAGCCTCATCCATATGTCCGGCACCGCAGGCCACTTCCGCGAAATTGAGCAGCACCTCAGCATAACGCAGTTCGATAAGCGGTGCAGCCGAGAAATAAGGGCCACTCTTCGTGTTGGAGAAGTTATAAAGAGGTGAGTTGGCATCAGCATCGTCACTCTTCTTGCGGACATAGACAGTACTCTTCCTGTTCAGCAGGTTATCGGCAGCATACGACTCGCCACTCTCCACGTTGCCCTGATCGTTCTTATCCGTGTACCATACATAGTTCCAGAGCGTATAGTCAGTGCTTGAAGCTGGGTTGTTGGGGTCAAACTGGGTTGCATCGCCACTGTAAGTCCAACGGAAGCCGGGAAGGGCAAAGGTGCGGTAGAAACGAGGGTCACGGTCCTGGAAAGGCGCAGTGTTGTCATAAGCATCTTCCGAGGTCTCAAGCTTTGTATATGTTCCTGTACCGGCCGGGATCTTACCGTCCTTCATCGGGAACATATCCACAAGCATGGCCGAAGCATTCTTTCCACCACTGCTCATATTGGCATTGGCCGGGCGGATCTTGCTCTCCCACACGTTGTTCTTCTGGGTATCTAGTCCGTCGCCGACGATATTATTATATAAGGTGACGAAGACAGCCTCGGAGTTGATACCCGATGTGGCGAACATCGTGGAGAAAGCCCGAGCGTTGGCGCCATTGTCTTGATAGAGATGATAGCCGCAGGCCGTGATGGAATCGAGCTCGGCTTTCATCGTGGTGTAAGCACTCTTCCAACGCTCCTCATCGTTGGCACGGTTGAAGAGCGGAGAACACCAGAGGAGCAGCACACGGCCCTTGAGGGCGAGTGCTGTGCCGGTTGTGACACGACCCCAGTTGCCGGCATCCCATCCACCGTTCATCGTGTAAGGAACAAGGAGCTTGGCTGCTTTGTCGAGGTCGGAGATGATGAAGTCCTTCACCTTACGAGCCGACTGGCGCGGGCTCGTCGTTCCCTCAACAGGATCCTGCACATCCGTCACGATGGGCACGCCACCATACCACTTGAAGAGATTGTAGTAACACCAGGCACGGAAGAAATACACTTGGCCGAGCATCTTGTTCTTCAGTGTTTCAGAGAGCGAGCCACCGGAGATACCGGCGATACAGTCGTTGATGTTACGGATACGTCCGTAGACCGACTGTTGGATATTGGCTTTGTTGCCCATGATGAAGTCAGGGACAGAGGTGCCCGACTGTGTCGACGACAGTTCGACCTCAGGGTTGACAAAGTCGCTGAACCCACTGTACTCCTCCGTCGACTTCGAGCAGATGTCGGCGTTGCCCATGGAAGGATACTGCCATGTTGCATCCGACACCGTTGGGAGGCACCAGCTGTAGATATCGTTCAGACGTGCCTCGCAGCCTTCCTCATAGTTGTATACGTCCTGCGAGACGTTATCGTAGTTCTTCTTATCCTCGAGGAACTGGTCACTGCAAGAGCCTAATGCCAGCATGCCTGCGAGGCCAAGGGTTGTATATCTGATTGTTTTCATGATTATATCTCGTCTTTAAGAATATTCAATAGACTATATCATTAGAATGTGAGGTTCACACCGATATCCCATGTTCTCAGGTTAGGATAAGCTCCGTAGGAGCCTGCCATCGGTGAGGTGAAGTGATCGGGATAAGGGTTGTAGAAGTTGATGAGGTCCTGTCCGGTGACGCTGACACGCGCTGCCTGTACACCCAGACCAATCTTCTTCAACCACAACTTCGGCACGGTGTAAGCAAGGGTGAGACGGCTGAGACGCACGCTGGCACTGCTGATACGCCAGAAACTTGAAGCCACACTGTTCACACTGCTGTAGGCGAGGTTCGGATAGCGGGCATCGCGGTTCTCAGCCACCAGGAGGTTACCGTCAGCGTCATAGACATTCTGATAGGAGTACATATTGTTCACATTCCAGAACGACGGCATATTGATATACTCTGTCGTGCCATTGCTGCCGGCAGCGAAAGGCTTGAGGGCAGACGAAGGCAGACAACTGTAACCACCCCAGCTGGCACCGAACTGTGCTGTAAGCGACAGGTCTTTCCAACTGGCATTGAGGTTCATCGTGAAGCCATAAGGGTTGGAACGGTGACCGAGCTCTACCTGATCGTTGTCGGCATCAACGATACCATCAGGGCCGTCATAGTAGACATTGCCGTTCTCATCCGTTTGCTGGGCGCCACGTACATCCTTATAGATAAGCATTCCAGGACGCACCTTGTCCTTTGTCAGACCCATGTAAGACGTGATATGGTATTTCTCGAAATACTCGTCAATGTCCTGGAAACTGCGGAACATGCCGAGACATTGCATACCCCAAAGGCCCAGGTCCGTACGATGACCGTAGACGAGCTCCCGATAGACATACTGTGTCTTCCAGTCCATGTCATAGACGGCATTGTCGCTGTAGCCGGTGTTGATACCGATCTTATACTTGAAGTCCTTGCCGATCTTGTCGCGCCAGGCCAGTGAGAGCTCATAGCCCCAGGAGTCGAGCTTGCCACGGTTCACGGCAGCGCTCTGCGTACCGATGGTGAACTCCACATCCTGACTCAGGTTCATCAGCATGTCACGGTTCCACTCATGATAAGCATCGAAGGCGACACCAAGGCGCTGGTCGAGGAAGTTGGCATCGATACCAAAGTTGAACTTGTAGTCCTTATCCCAGTGCACGTCGGAGTTGACGGCTGAGTTGTTCTTGTTGATCGTCACACGGTTTCCCGTGGCAACGTCGGAGCCTGTACCGATGACGATACCACGGTTCTGATCCTGTGCATAGACCTGCATCCACTGCCAGGCAGCGGTGTTGTCACGGCCTGTCAGACCGAAAGAGGTACGGAATTTCAAGAAGTCAATCCACTTGATGTTCTTCTTAAACCACGGTTCCTCACTGATGACCCAGCCGGCACTGGCTGCGGGGAACGTGCCCCAGTAGTTCTTCGGAGCGAACTTTGTCGAAGCATCAGTACGGACGAGGAACTCGAAGAGGTACTTGTCGGCATAGGCATAGTTGACACGGCCGATGTAAGAGAGCGATCCCGACTCAGATCGTGTGAACTGACCTGTCGTCGTGCCACTGGCAGAGTTGCTCTGTCCCGTCGTGAAAGGATAAGGATCCTCACGCTGTGTTGTCTGATACTCACTCTCAGTCTCGCTCTTCTCAATAGAGAACAGGCCCTGAACGAAATGCTGACCAAAATGGCGGGCATACTGCGCCGTATAGT
>CALJCU010000616.1 GCA_938023885.1 uncultured Prevotella sp.
CTCTGACTGGATGACAGCTACGAGGTCAACGAGACTCAGTGAGTCGAGGTTCAGTGTGTCATAGACCTTCGCATTGGGGTCGAAGTTGCTGCTCTCCGTCTCGAACTCCTCTGCGAGAACACTATTTACATGCTTGATGATTTCTTCACGTGTCATAATATATGCTTATATGCTATTTTATTCTTTATAGATTCTTAACCAGTATCGTTGAATTGGTACCACCGAAGCCGAAGCTGTTCTCAAGGAACATATCGAAAGGCTGTTCGATGGTCTCGGGGATGACATTGATTTTTGCCGTGTTCTCATCCGGGTTCTCGAAGTTGATGTTCCCGGCGATGAAACCGTTCTTCATCATCAGTGTCGAATAGATCATCTCACTGGCACCTGCCATCCACATCTCGTGACCTGTCTGACTCTTCGTCGAGGTCACCGGCACTTTGTAGTCACCGAAGACCCGCGCGATGGCGAGGGCCTCGGGACCGTCGCCCGCGGGCGTCGACGTAGCGTGGGCATTGACATATCCGATCTTACACAAGTCGTCAAGGCCACTGTGCTCAATGCAGAGCTGCAGGGAACGGGCGGGACCGGCGACGTTAGGTGTGGAGATATGGTCACCGTTACCGGAGAAGCCCCAGCTGACAATCTCAGCGAGGATAGGAGCGCCACGCTTCACGGCATGATCATAGTCCTCCAGGATGACTGTCGCACCACCACCACCCGGCACGAGGCCGTCGCGGTCGCGGTCGAAGGGACGGCTGGCTTTCGCCGGATCACTCTCACGGATGGAGAAAGCCTGGATGCCGTCGAAGCTGGCAATGCCGTACATATTGTTCTCCTCAGCACCACCGCAGATGACATAATCCTGCAGACCTTGCCGGATGAGCAGGGCACCGAGGCCGATGGCCTGTGACGACGAGGCACAGGCTGCCGAGGTCGTAAGATTGATACCTTTGAGATGGAAGAGGCAGGCGAGGTTCATCGTAATGTTCGAGTTCATCGACTGGAAGATAGCACCGGAGCCACAAGCCTCCGTGTCCTTGAACTCGCGGAACTTATCCATGGCGCGCATCGTAGCCTCGGCCACGGAGTCGTTGCCGTAGATGATGCCGACCTCATGGTCGTTAATGAAATCCTGGTCCATGTCAGCGTTCTCGAGCGCCTCCTTCGTGGCCATGTAAGCATACTGCGCCTCTTCGGGCATGAAATGGCGCTGGTTACGCTTGACGAAGGGTCTGAGGTCCGGCTTCGGCACGTTTGTGCAGAGACCAGAGCGGAACCCGGCATCCTTACGTTCCTGTGAGAATATCACGCCACTCTTACCTTGATAGAGTGCGTCACGCACCTCCTCGAGTGTCGTACCCAGACAGGACCAGATGCCCATGCCTGTCATCACTACTCTACGTTTCATATGTATTTAATTGTTGCTTTGGAGGGACGGTTCCTGTTGCCGTCTGCACTCTGCATTAAATATCCTTTGTATAACAGCGACGTCGTTTCACTCTCTCCGGGTTGAGGGGGCGCCACTGCGAGAGTTCCCTGACATTCGTCTCCAACTGCGGTCCGGTCTCCGCATAACGGTAGTCGAGCTCATTGTAGAGCGGGATGAGGTCCTCGAAGATAAGGGCATTGACACCCAAGCCCTGATAGTCGGGCCGGACAGCGATGAGGAGCAGACCTGCGGTGTGCTCGCGGTGCCATTTAAGAGCACGGAGAAGCCAGTACCAGCCTGTAGGGAAAAGGCGGCCTTTGGCACGGCGCAGGGCATGGGACAGACTGCCCATCGTGACAGCGATGGAGATAAGCTCTCCCCTGTCGTTCTCTATTACCGGCACCATCCGCAGATCGATGAGCGGGACGTACTGCCGGAGATAATCCATCGACTGCCTCTTGTCGAAACCTGTGAAGCCGAAGAGCGGCGCATAAGCCTGGTTCAGCAGGTCGAAGATACGCTCCCCATAGCCGTTGAATATCACTTTCGCCGTAAGCTTGCGTACATGAAGGCCGAAGAGCTCCCTCGACAGTCTCGCTACGCGGACATATTTGGCTGGCACCTCAGAAGGGATGGCGACACGTATCTGCAGCCAGTCGACGGCCTTTGTGAAGCCGAGCGCTTCCATGTGATCGGGGTAATAAGGATAGTTATATATCTCCGTCATCGCACCCATGTTGTCATAGTCGCTAAGAAGCATACCTTCCTTATCGAAATCCGTGATGCCGAGGGGACCCTGGATGGTGTCCATGCCACGCTCCCTGCCCCACTCCGCCACGGCGTCGATCAGTGCGTGCGACACCTCGCGGTCATCGATGAAGTCGATCATACCGAAACGCACCACGTGGTTGTGCCACCGCTCGTTGGCATGGGGATTGATGATGGCAGCGACACGGCCTGCGACTTTGCCGTCTTTGTAAGCAATGAAAGGCTGGAGCCGGACGAACCGCAGTGCGGCGTTCTTCTTCGGATTGAACGTATCGCGGACATCGGAATGGAGGGCGGGGACATACTGGACACAGTCGCTGTACAACCAATCCGTGAAGCGGATGAACGCATTCATCTGCTTGCGGGTCGTTGCTTTTATTACTTCCACTTTGCCCATCTTCTGCTCTATCTAATCCGATAATCCGAAATCTCCCTCGGAAAATTATTAAAATTGTATCACGCTTTATTTCTTGCTTGCAAAATTACGCAATCTTAGCGAAATAGCTCCTTGCATAATCGTTAGGTTAAAAACCTTTTTATAACCTTAACAAAACTTTGTAAAAGGAACAAGTTTTCAGTCATTATAGAAGCTGTTTTACACAAGGTATCCTCATCCTACCTCCACACAATTTTCCTTGCATTTCGTTGCTTGCGTACTGACTTTTTTATTAACTTTGCAATAGAGAAACTGTACATTCAATGTGCCAAGAAACC
>CALJCU010000617.1 GCA_938023885.1 uncultured Prevotella sp.
ACTCAAATGGATTCTCCGTCGGATAGGGCAAGTTCTTCGGCTGGTTGTAAGCGATATCCCGGATGCCGAGATAACGGAATACGTTGTACAGGGCCTTGCCGACATGGGCGAAAGCCACGGCGCCATGGTGAGGATAATGCTTCTCGATGAGGACGTGACGATAGAAACGGCCCATCTCCGGGATGGCGAAGATGCCGATGCCGCCGAATGAACGGGTAGGAACATCAAGCACCTCACCCTGAGCGATATAGGAACGGAGAGTACCCTCACTGTCGCACTGGAGACGATAGAACGTGATCTCACTTGGAGCAATGTCACCCTCAAGGGTGCCGCGTGTGAAGTCAGGCTTTCCGCCATTCTCCAGCAGACGGTTCTGGATAAGCTGGAATTTGATGGCACGGTTAGCGCACATCTTGCAAGACGGAGTATTGCCACAGTGGAAGCCCATGAAGGTGTCTCTCAGTGTGTACTTGTCACCATACTTCTTCGCGATATCCTCGTCGTAGATGTACTTCGGCGTAGAGTTGTTGATGTCGAGCAGTGTCACGGTGTCACCGCTTGCGCACATACCTATGTACTCAGAGAGCGCGCCATAGATATCCACTTCGCAAGCAACGGGGATG
Organism: uncultured Prevotella sp.; assembly: GCA_938023885.1. GTDB lineage: Bacteria > Bacteroidota > Bacteroidia > Bacteroidales > Bacteroidaceae > Prevotella. The sequence continues at coordinate 624 of CALJCU010000617.1, forward strand.
CCACAGGAGACGAGACGAGAGTTGACATAGCAAGGCTCGAAACCGAACTCCTTCGGGAAAGCGGGCCAGCACTTGTCGGCAAAGGCGACATACTGACGGCTGCCCTTGTGCTCCTCAGCCCAATCGAGCAGTGTGATCTCAAACTGAGCCATGCGAGTCAGAAGACTCTCATAGTAACGGCCTTCACCCATCTCCTTACGCATGCTCTCGCAGACCTCAGGAATACGTTTGTCGTCCTTGTGCTGACGGTAGGCCACAAGGAGGTCGAGCTCAGAGTTCTCCTCAATCTCAACACCGAGCTCATAGAGACCCCTGATAGGAGCATTGCAAGCAAAGAAGTCCTGTGGACGGGGACCGAAAGTGATGATCTTCAGACCCTTCAGACCTATAATAGTACGAGCTACAGGTATGAAGTCCTCGATCATCTTTGCGATATCGTCAGCGGTGCCGACAGGGTAGGAGGGGATGTAACCCCTCAGGTGACGCATGCCGAGGTTGTAGCTGCAGTTGAGCATGCCACAGTAAGCATCACCACGACCGTTGATCATGTCGCCGTCACCTTCAGCAGCAGCCACAAACATGCAAGGGCCGTCGAACTTCTGCGCGATGAGTGTCTCAGGCGTCTCAGGACCAAAGTTGCCCAGGAATACAACGAGGGCGTTGCAGCCGGCACTCTTCACTTCATCGATCGCCTTGAGCATATCAGCATCGTTCTCAACGGTAGTGGGACAGTCATAAATCTCACCCTTATATGCTTTAACAATGTTCTCACGACGCTGAGTCGAGAGTCTGATTGGGAAACAGTCACGGCTCACGGCAATGATACCGAGCTTGACTGTAGGAATGTTTGTACTTTTCATAATGTTTTGTGTTTATACTATGTTTATTATTCCAGTTCTTTCTTTAGTACAGCCTTCCAGCGCTCATAAGCCTCCTTATAAGCAGCCTCATTGCGGCTATCGGGCTCGATGACAGTAAGTTTCTTCAGTGTGGCGAAGGCTTCATCGTGGTTTTTGTAGATACCTGCACCCATACCTGCACCTTTGGCTGCACCGACGCTGCCATCCGTCTCATAGAGTTCAATAGCCGCTCCAGAAGTAGAAGCAAGGGTATCACGGAAGACGGGGTTGAGGAACATGTTTGCTCTGCCGGCATGAATGGTATTTATCTTCATACCCATCTGCCGCATGATCTCCATGCCATAGCAGAAACTGAATACGATGCCTTCCTGCTCAGCGCGCATAACGTGTGCACGGGTATGTTTATTGAAGTTGAGCCCATGGATCGAGCAGCCCAAGTCTTCATTCTCCAGCACACGCTCCGCACCATTGCCAAAAGGTATGACGCTGACTCCCTCACTGCCGATAGGTACCTTCGCCGCCATCTCATTCATCTCTTTGTATGACATGCCTTCGGGGGCCATATTGCGACGGATCCATGCATTGAGGATACCCGTACCGTTGATACAGAGCAACACACCGAGACGTGTCTGCTCCTTCGTGTAGTTAACATGCGCGAACGTGTTCACACGGCTCTTCGGATCGTAGTTGACCTCACCAAGCACACCATAGACAACACCGGAAGTACCCGCTGTCGAAGCAATTTCACCAGGATTGAACACATTGAGGCTCACAGCATTGTTGGGCTGGTCACCGGCACGATAACTGATAGGCGTTCCTTCTTTCAGTCCCGTCTCTGCTGCCGCCTCACGACTCACTTCCGCCTGTACAGAAAAGGTTGGAACAGTAGGGGCCAACAGATGCTTGTCGAAACCGAAATAGTCAAGCAGGAACTGGGCAGGCTGCTTCTCCTTGAAGTCCCAGAACATACCTTCTGACAACCCTTCGACAGTGGTATTAACAGATCCGCTGAGTTTCATGGCAATATAATCACCGGGAAGCACGATCTTGTCAATCTTACCATACAGATCCGGCTCATTCCCTCTCACCCAAGCCAACTTTGCAGCGGTGAAGTTACCAGGAGAATTGAGTAGATGACCAAGACATTTCTTAGCACCAAGGTCACTGAAAGCCTTTTCGCCATAAGGAACGGCACGAGAGTCGCACCAGATGATACTGTCGCGCAGCACCTTTCTGTCTTTGTCCACACATACCAGGCCATGCATCTGATAAGAGATACCGATGGCTTTGATATCTTCGCTTTTAGTACAGGTGTCTGCCATAACCTTTGCCAACGACAGTTTGGCATTATCCCACCTCATCTGTGGATCTTGCTCCGCCCATCCGGCTTTAACCGCCTTGATAGGGGCCTCACACTCCGGGAAGAAAGCCGTAGCGGCAATGGCACCACTCTTGACCTCTACCAGAGAAGCCTTGACGCTGCTACTGCCCACATCGAGGCCTAAAAGATATTGTTTACGCATATATTTGTTTATTAGTTTTTCCGTTTCCGCCACAGGTTGGTCATGTCTTCCAAGGTCTTGCCTTTCGTCTCAGGAACGAGTTTCCAGACGAAGAGGGCTGCGATGACACAAATGATGCCATAGAGACCATAGGTGAACCAATGCCCGAAATTATCCCCTTTGACAAAATGCATGTTGAACATCGGAACAAAGGTTGAAGAAACGATAAAGTTGAAGATCCATTGGAACGCCACGGCAATAGCTGTCGCCTGACTGCGGATAGTATTCGGGAAAAGCTCGGCCATATAAACCCAGCAGATAGGTCCCCAGGAGAACATGAAGCTGGCCGAATAGACCATGATAGACAGCATCGTGACGGTGCTGAGTGAAGCATTGCCAAAGGTTAGCGCCACACCAAAAGCACCGATAGCCATACCAATGGATCCGCTGATGAGCAACGGCTTACGTCCAAGCCTCTCTACCGTGAACACAGCAACGAGCGTGAAACTGATGTTCACCACACCCATGATGACAGTCTGCATCATCGGGTTGCTCATGCCCATGTCGGAGAAGATACGGGGAGCATAGTAAAGGACCGCATTGATACCAACAGTCTGCTGAAACACGGAGAGCATGATGCCCACGAACACAC
>CALJCU010000618.1 GCA_938023885.1 uncultured Prevotella sp.
CGTGCGGCATAAGAACGTGCAACGTACGGCACAGGAACGTGCGACGTACGACGCAAGAACGTGCAACGTGCGACACAAAATGCCGTCATAGAGGTTTCTCCACGTTAAAATAGGAGAAAAAGAGACGTGGTATAAGCTTTTTGTATTATTTTTGCAAGCAGAATAATAAAAAAATATATGAGAAAATCATTCGTCATTGGGATGTCGGCAGTGCTGCTTCTCGGCAGCTGCGACACGTACACGGGTTCGGGTGCCTACATGGGTTCAACGTTAGGCAGCATCTTCGGTTCTGCTATCGGCGGTATCGCCGGCGGCCCTCACGGAAGTGATGTGGGCACCGTCGCCGGAATGATTGGCGGTGCCGTGGCCGGGGGTGCCATCGGGCAGGCCGCCGACCAGAGACAACAGGCACAACGTGAGGCCGGCATAGCGGATCGCATCTACAATTTCGAGGGTTCTGACTACACGGGCAACTACAGTGCCACGCAGCCCCAGGAGACGATGCCAATGGAGTCGAGCGTGGAGAATCTTGCCGGCAATTTGAGATATACGCCCAACATCGAAATTAAGAACGCACGCTTCGTCGACGACAACAAAGACGGAAAGATTGAGCGTGGCGAGATGAGCAAGATTATCTTCGAGATATACAACTGTGGCGACCAGACCATTTATGATGTTGTGCCGACAGTCGTAGAAGCCACCGGCAACCGCCACATTATTATATCGCCTAACATGCACGTGGAGTCAATCCAACCGGGTAAGGGCATCCGGTACACGGCGCTCGTCAAGGCTGACAACCGGCTGAAAGACGGTTCCGCAAAGTTCTGCCTTAGCGTCGTACAGGACGAGAAGAAGATCAGCAAAGTGTGCGAGTTTGACATTCCCACGCTACGATAACACGCACGCAGGGACGGACACCAGTCCCGCCCTTGCGGCATCAGGGGCGGGACTCTGTCTTCTTTGCTCTTTCTTCTCTTCTTTTTAGCGGAGCGTTAATCTTTGCGTTTAGCATTTCCCTGAGGAACGATTGTTGCATACCTTCGAAATCAAATTCGAAGGCGGGTATGTCCGTCTCTTCTTCATCAGCGTAAGGCACCATTATTCTATCGATACGCTCCACCTCTACCATGGCGATACCCTGCGACAACATGCCAAGGGCCTTTGCCGCACCATAGCTCAAATCAATAATCCGGTTACGCGTATGCGGGCCGCGGTCGGTGACGCGCACGATGACGTTCTTGCCATTGCGAAGGTTCGTGACCTTGAGCCTGGTGCCGAAAGGATAAGTACGATGAGCACACGTGAGGCTGTCGTGATGGATACGCTCACCGCTTGCCGATCGCGTTCCCGTGGCCCGTTTAGAATAAAAAGAAGCCCTCCCCCTACGGGTCTGTGCATCCGCAGAGGTAAAGCAAAAAACGAAAAGTACAGCCGTCAGTAGCTCGGTGACGGCTGTGATATGATGTTTATATTCCACTCATTTATTAGAGGCCCGGCATAGCGCATCACACGATGCCCTGGGCCATCATGGTGTTGGCAACCTTCATGAAGCCGGCCACATTAGCGCCACGCACATAGTCGATGTAGCCATCGGGCTGCTTACCGTACATCACGCACTGCTCATGGATGGAGTGCATGATGTAATGGAGCTTCTCGTCGACCTCAGCAGCCGTCCAGTGCAGACGCATCGAATTCTGCGTCATCTCCAGTCCGGATGTAGCAACGCCCCCGGCGTTAACAGCCTTACCCGGTGCAAAGAGCTGCTCTGCACGAACGAACTTCTCCACGGCCTCTGCCGTGCAACCCATATTGCTGACCTCAGCCACACACAACGGCTTATTGGCAAGGATACGCCCGGCATCGTCGCCGTTGAGCTCATTCTGCGTAGCGCAGGTGAGATAGACATCGGCTTTCTGCTCCCACGGCTTCTTGCCGGCAAAGAACTTAGAGCCTTTGAACTCATCCTCGTACGGCTGACACACATCGTTGCCGCTGGCACGCAGGTCAAGCATATACTCGTTCTTCTCACCACTAATGCCCTGGGGGTCATAGATGTAACCGTCGGGACCGCTGATGGTGATGACCCTGGCACCGAGCTCCGTAGCTTTCTTCACGGCACCCCACGCCACGTTGCCGAAGCCTGAGAGGGCGATGGTCTTGCCCTTGATGTCGATGTCGCGGGTCTGGAGCATCTGGTTGACGAAATAGAGTGCGCCGAAGCCCGTAGCCTCCGGACGGAGGATAGAGCCACCCCACTCCATACCTTTCCCGGTGATGATGCCCTGAAACTGATGCGTCAGCTTCTTGTACTCGCCGAAGAGATAGCCTATCTCTCGGCCGCCTACACCAATGTCGCCTGCCGGCACATCCTCATCGGGACCGATATAGCGATAGAGCTCCTGCATGAAAGCCTGGCAGAAACGCATCACCTCATTGGATGACTTGCCGCGAAGAGAGAAGTCTGCACCACCTTTGGCACCACCCATAGGCAGCGTGGTAAGCGCATTCTTAAACGTCTGCTCGAAGCCAAGGAACTTCATGATGCTGAGGTTCACCGACGGATGGAAACGCAGGCCGCCCTTGTAAGGGCCAATAGCTGAATTGAACTGTACGCGGTAACCCGTGTTGACATGCACCTCACCCTTGTCGTCAACCCAAGGCACGCGGAACATGTGAACACGCTCCGGCTCCACGAGCCGCTCTATGATCTTTGCCTTCTCAAACTCAGGATGCTGGTTGTAGACGTCCTTGATAGAGATGAGCACTTCTTTTACTGCCTGCAGAAACTCCAGCTCATTACTGTGTTTCCACTCAAGGCCTTTCAAAACCTCTTCAACTTCCATAGTAGATTCGTTTTTAATTAGGTGACTATCAAATGACAGAATGTCTTGTTTCCAAGGGCAAATTTAGCTTTTTTCGTGTTACGGGCCAAATAAAACCAGAGGAAAATTGCCTTTGTACTTACATTTTGTACTATTTTAAGATAGTGCCACCGCTCCTACATGTTTCTTTCCGTCCATCATAATACGCAACGGTCTGTCGAAACGCACATGGCGCACAAACGGGGTCTCGTCCACCGCCGGCATGGCATCAAGCACCTCTTTATGTACTGTTCCACCATCTGCCCGATTTGTGTCAATCGTGAAATAGCCTACACCGAAGGATGTCAGGTTCTGGAAGAAATGGGTGCCCTGACTGGGATCGATGCGATAGCCAGGAAGCGCTATCTCCGTGATGATGCGTGCCGCACTGATAGCCGGCCACTTCACAGGTACGCCAAGCCATGGGTCACTGCTGCCCCACCGTCCCGGACCGATGAGCACATATTGCCTGCCCTCGGCAAGAAACTGCCGGTTTATCTTCTCTATGTCCGTTGCTATCTGTGGATTGTTAGCTGCGGAGAAGCTGTCATCCCACTTCACATAGACCACATCACACACATCCCCGGAGATGCCGTGACCCAGTGAATTGCCTGTCTTCAGCAGACAATCCTTCCCGGGTATGGCTTGCACATCCTCTACCAGTTCTTGTTTGGCATCTACGATAGGACGTATCTGCAGGAGACAGAAGTCACCTGTTCTGTCCACATTCAGGTTGCATGCGAACTCTATCTCTACCGGCCTTCGCATGGCGCACG
>CALJCU010000619.1 GCA_938023885.1 uncultured Prevotella sp.
GTCTCAATGCGCTCCCATGTCAGTTCGGGGTCGACCCATGACGGCATGGAGAACTGGTTGAGCTTCGTGCCGTTCTTGTCAAGAAAATCCATCTGAGAGGCATAGAGTGTCGAGAGGAACATGTTGGAACCGATAGCCTCATTACCGATAGAACCATAAGAGAAGCGGAGTTTACCATTGGAGACATATTTCAACAGATTTTTCCAATAAGGCTCCTCGGTGAAACGATAGCCGACGGAGAAACTGGGGAAGAATGCCCACTGGTCACCTTTGCGGAAGCGGGATGAGCCATCATAGCGTCCGTCCAGTTCCAAGAGGTAGATACCTTTGTAGTCGTAGTTGATACGTCCGAAGTAGCCGGCAGAGGCACGGTCGCCTGTTGAAGAGGTGATGGTCGCATTCTTCATGTCGCCATAGGCGAGGTTCAGCTCCTGATAACCTTCATCATAGAGCTGTTTGCGGCATGCATAGAAGTAGTCGCTCGTATAGTCCTCAGCATTGACACCCAGCATCACGTGTAAGTTATGATCCTTGAAGAACGTGTGCACGTAGTCGAGATAGGCATTGGCCGTCCAGCGGTTCGACTTCGTGTTGGAGCGGGTGGCGTCACTGTTGGTCAGCGATACGATATAAGCGGGTTTCGTACCGCTCCAGTCCATACCGTAGATACTCTTGTTGGAAGCTTTGTAGTTTGTGTTTCTCGTCACGTAGGTATAGTCAGCATTCAGCGTGAGGTCTTTGGTGAAATGCACCTTGATATATCCGTTGAGGCTGAGCCGGTCCTGCACGTCCGCGAGGCGGTTGCAGTCTTTCTGCATGGCCACCATACGATAGTCGTATTGCTTGCCGTCTTCGGTCTGCATGATTCCTGAAGGAATGAAGAACGAGCCCCAGCGCCAGAGATACTGATAGATGTCGGTCCATGGGTCGGCAGTGCTGTAGTGGCGGCGCATCCAGTTGATGCGTGTGCCTACGGTGAGCCAGTCTGTGACATCCGTACTGAGGTTGACGTTCACGCCAAAGCGCTCACGCTTGCCCGGATTCCACTTCTGTAAATCTTGCTTGTAGTCGTAGTTAATGGAGGTGTAGTATGTGGTATTTTTAGATGAGCCGCTGATGCTTACATTATGCTCTGTCGAGGGAGCGTGATGGTTGAACCATATATCCCGGATATCGTAGTCGGCATAGTACAAAGGCTGTGTGCCGTTGAGGAAATAGTAATCGCCAACATCATCCATGCTCTTGTAAGGCTCCATGACACTATAGCCTTTCTTTTTTCCGTTATGTTGTTTCTTCCACGCCTCGGCATAAGGCAGCATTTGGTCGAAATACATACCGAAGAGTTCGACCGATTGTGCACCGGCACGCTGCTTGGCGCGTATGCCGGCTTTCAGTTGCTCGGGTACTGAAGGGAAGTCGGGGAGATATGTAGCCTGGTCCCATGCTACCTGACCGTTGTATCTCACGTTGACACGGTCGCTTTTGTGTCCTTGCTTTGTGGTGATAAGGATGACACCGAAAGCGGCACGACTGCCGTAGATGGCACTGGAGGAGGCGTCTTTCAAGACAGAGACAGAAGCGATGTCGTTACCGTTGATCATGTTCAGGTCAGCGGTCGGCACGCCGTCAACCACGATGAGCGGGGAAGAGTTCTGGTCATTCGACAACGTACCGAGGCCACGGATGGAGAGCGAGGGCGTGGAGTCGAGGTTGCCGTTGTTGCTCATCACTGTCAGACCGGGTACGGCTCCTTGTAGCGCCTTTGCCACATCCTGCTCGGGCCTGCTGCCGAAGGTCTTGTCGATGTCGACACTCGATACGGCTCCCGTGAGGTTGGCTTTCTTCTGCTGGCCATAGCCCACGACGACGACCTCGTCGAGGTTGGCCTGGTCTATATCGAGTGCGATTTTCATGTTGGCAGATGCTTTTCGTGTGACGGTCTTATAGCCGAGATAGGAAATCGTGATCTGCGCGTTGGGGTTGACAGACAGAGAGAAATGTCCGTTGGAATCAGTAATTGTTCCACGGTTTGTACCAAGCTCCTGGATGGAGGCACCCACGACGGGCTCGCCTTTTTCATCCACGACAGTACCGGTCACAGTGTTGCTTCTCTGATTGACGGTCTGCGGTTCAGGACTGCCCCATGCTGCGGCACTGCTGAACCCTCCCGTAAGTAACAATGCTCCTAAAAGGATCCACGTTCTTTTCATAAGCGCTAAGTAAGTTAGTGTAGAGGTTTTTTAATACTTGCAAAGGTAAATAGAATTTTTGAAGTGTGCAAACTTTTGTGCTTATTTTTTATAACTTTGTGTGAGGGGATCCGGATTCTCTCTTCTTTTTACTTGTCTTTCGTTATGATATGTTTCTCCCATCAATAGCAACCGCACCACGATTTAAATTAAATGAGGTCGTGGTGCGGCTGCAGTTGTTTCCCGGTGCGGTATCAGTCAGAATTATCCCATGATCTTCAGGTCCTCATCCACGGTAGAGATGGTGCCGAGGGCGAAGTTGTCCTGAAGCACTTTCAGAACGCC
>CALJCU010000620.1 GCA_938023885.1 uncultured Prevotella sp.
ACTCCGAGCCGGAGACGTGGAATATGGATCCGCAGCTCCTCGATGAGGCTATCGCTGACCGTATCCAAAAGACGGGGCGGAAGCCGAAGGCGGTCATCGTGGTCTATCTCTATGGCATGCCGGCGAAGACAGCGGAGATCAAAGCCGTAGCGGACAAATACGGTATCCCACTCATCGAGGATGCTGCCGAGGGACTGGGATCCCGTTACCGCAGCCGTGTCTGTGGTACCATGGGCGACTATGGTATACTTAGTTTCAATGGCAATAAGATGATCACCACATCAGGCGGTGGGGCACTCGTCTGTCCCGATGCGGAGGCACGCGACCGCGTGATGTTCTATGCTACACAGGCGCGCGAGGGATACCCTTATTATCAGCATGAGCACATCGGCTACAACTACCGGCTGTCGAATGTCTGTGCGGGAATAGGACGCGGACAGCTCACGGTACTGCGCGAACATGTGGCCTGGCACCGTCATATCGCCCGGCGTTACGCCAGGGCATTCCACGACATGGACGGCTTCACCTTCCATTCGGAGAAGAGTGCCGACAGCCAGGGCAACTACTGGCTGAACACCGTCCTCCTCGACCCGGACCTGCATATCCACGGTCAGGAGAACGCCTATCGGACCACCGTGAAAGGGGCTGTGGGCGGTGCCGCCGGTGTCATCCATCAGGTCAGCAAGGCACGGACCGACTGTGAGCCCAACGACAATGTCGAGGCACTGCGTATGTGGCTCGACGCGTGCAACATCGAGTCGCGCCCATTGTGGAAGCCAATGCACAAACAGCCTGTCTACCAGAACGCGCCGGCATACGTCAACGGGGTCAGTGAGAAGTTGTTCCGTCAGGGTCTCTGCCTGCCGTCGGGTCCGTTGGTCACCGATGCCGACATCGACTTCATCATAGACAGCATCCGCGAGTCGGTGGCGTGACTCCGTAGGGGCGGCCACAGGGACCGCCCCTGCGAGCTGTTGTCAGCTGAGTGCCTTGCCCCACTCGCGGCACTGCTTCTCTGCCTCACCGTCGGGTGCCCATTTCACTTTGAGCGGATCGGCGACGATCTCAAAGCCGGCTTCCTCCAGACGCTGCTGGATACGCTTTTCTGCACCACCACCCCAGCCGAAGCTGGAGAAGACGGCTGCTTTCTTGCCGCGGAACTTCATGCCGTGGATCATCTCGAGGATGCCTGCGATGGCGTAGGTCATGCCGAGGTTCACCGTAGGACAGCCCACGAGGATCTCGCGTGAGCGGAAAGTCTCAAGGATGATGTCGTTCTTGTCGTCTTTCGTGGCGTTCATGATGACGACATGCGTCTCAGGATGTACCTCACGGATACCGTCAGCGACAGCCTCCGCCATACGGCGTGTCGACTGCCACATCGTGTCGTAGATGATCGTGATCTGGTCCTCCTGATAGTCGCTGTCCCATTTCTGGTAACAGTCGAGGATGTCCTTGATATGATCGGTCCAGATGGCGCCGTGTGACGGTGCGATCATCTTCAGCGGCAGGTTCATGCCGATGATTTCGTCGACCTTACGCTTGACATTGGCGTTGTAGATATTAAGGATGTTGGCGTAATACTTCTCAGCCTCCCGGAAGAGGTCACGCAGGTTCACCGTGTCGTCGTAAAGACTCTCCGTGGCATAATGTTGACCGAAGACATCGTTGGAGAAGAGAATCTGCTCCTTGTCGGCATAGGTCACCATCGTGTCGGGCCAGTGGCACATCGGCGCCTCGATAAAATGCAATGTGTTCTCACCGATGTTTAGTGTGTCACCCGTCTTGACGTTGACGAAGTGCCAGTCTTCGTGATAGAGTCCGCGGAGGATCCTCTCGCCTTTTTTCGTGCAGTAGATCGGTGTGTCAGGGATGAGCTTCATCAGGGCAGGCAGTGCTCCTGAGTGGTCATTCTCGTTGTGGTTCATCACGATATAGTCGATATCGTGCAGGTTTATCGCCTCAGCGAGATGTGCCACGAACTCATGGTCATAGGGCGACCAG
>CALJCU010000621.1 GCA_938023885.1 uncultured Prevotella sp.
ATGGTTGTAAGGAGTGAGTTCAACTCGTCGTTGTCGATGTCGGAAGGATAGAGCGAGTTGACGTGACTGATGAAGTCACTAAGGATGTTCATGTAGTTGGTAAAGGCATCAAACGGACTACTGTAGATGCCTCTGTCGAGGCCGACATGAGAAGGCTTCGTAGACATGAAACGGAAGTTGTTGCTGGCCTGAAGGTAGTTGAAGTCTTGATTGATCTGCGGGTCGTTGGCAATCTTCACGCGGTCAGCCACACTGTAGAGCTTGTTGAAGGCTTCCCGTTGCATGGCATTGCCGAGCCAACTGCTGACATCGCGCTCCTCGTCGACCCAGGAGAGAGTATCGGGGACGTTGAGGTCGCCGACGCTTTCGAACCGGTCGCAGACCTCTGATGGGGTAGAGAACGTGATGTCCTGCTGTTTGGCGAAGCGAGGCAGCGCATGGATGAACTCAAGAATGTTAGAAGACAGCGGCTGAGCGATACCTAAAGCTGAGAGCTCCATGAAGATGTTGATGACACGCTCCTGTTCGGGGAATTGTGCGATGCGCGAGATGTACTGGTCTGCAAAGAGCGGATAGCCTTCCCAGTCGCTGTTGTTAAAGCGAAGACTGATGTCATCACTGAGGTTGATGTCGCGAAGCAGAAGCTTCAGCTTGGGCGCAAGGGCACAGTTATAGACATAATGCGGCGATTTCCAGCCGAGCACGTGCTTGGCACCCTCTGTGAGCATGCCTTTAAAGCCCATTTCAGCAGCTTGCTGACCGATGTCGTCACTGTAGATGAGCGAGGAGTTACGGAGCACGGTGGGACGTTTGCCAAAGTACTCTACCATTTTGTCGCACTGATGCTTGACGTTGGATGCGAAGACCGCCTTGTCCTTCAGAGAGGCGAGGCCATGGGGATAGGGCTCGGCAAGGAACTCTACACAGCCGCTCTTGTTCAACTCAATGAGCTTGTCGAGGACTTCAGGAGCATAGAGTTCGAGCTGTTCCATGCCCACGCCGGAGAGCGAGAAAGCAACCCGGAAATACTGGCCGTTCTCTTTGATCATCGCACCGAGTGTGCTCAGGGCCGGGATGTAGGAGCGCTCAGCAATATCGCGGATAGAACGCTCATTCTCATAGTCATCGTAGTAGTAGTGGTCGGTGCCTATGTCGAAGAAGCGGTACCGTTTCAGGTGTACAATTTGATGTATCTCGAAATATAAGCAAATGGTCTTCATAGTTGATTACTGTTTCGTTACTTGTATTTTTGTTTTCTTTGTATGCTTTAGTTCCAATGGAGCGTCCTCAGATAGAGCTCGCGGATCCATCGTCCTACTTTCTCCCAGGTGATCTGTGCCACTTCTTCCTGCCCTTTCTGTTGAAGGTATTTGAAGAGGCTCTCATTGTGGCAGATGCTGTAAATAGCATCGGCCATGGCATTGATGTCCCAGTAGTCGATCTTGAAGCAGTTGGTGAGGATCTCACCGCATCCGCTCGTCTTGGAGATAATCGTCGGTGTGCCACATTCCATGGCCTCCAAAGGTGAGATGCCGAAAGGCTCGCTGACGGAGGGCATGACATAGACATCGGAATCCTTGAGGCATTCATACACCTGTCTGCCGCGCATGAATCCTGGAAAATGGAAGCGGTCGGCGATGCCCCGCTCTGCTGCAAGGTATATCATCGACTCCATCATGTCCCCTGATCCCGCCATGCAGAAACGGATGTTCTTCGTGCGGTGCAGCACCATGTTGGCGGCCTCTACAAAATATTCCGGGCCCTTCTGCATAGTGATGCGTCCGAGGAACGTCACGATTTTCTCCTTGCCTTTGTGGTCGGGGCGGGGGATAGCCTGGTTCTCGGCACTCAGCGGATAGACGGCATTGTGCACGGTGAAGACCTTTCGTGGGTCCTGGTGGTAATGGTTGATGACGGTCTGTCGGGTCAGTTCCGAGACACACATGATACAGTCGGCATGGTCCATACCGTCTTTCTCGATGGCATAGACAGTGGGGTTCACTT
>CALJCU010000622.1 GCA_938023885.1 uncultured Prevotella sp.
TGACGGCGGTCGTTCCTGGAGCCCGCGCGAGGCGCTGCCGAAAGGCTTCCTCGGACCGATCAAGAACAAGCCGGAGCTCATCGGCGACTGGCTCGTCTGCGGGTCGAGTACCGAAGCGGGCTGGTGGCGCTTCCATGTCGAGCGGTACAACATCAAGACCCATGAGTGGCAGTATATAGGTCCCGTGGCAGCAGACAGTGCCATGCTCACCGATGACTGCAAGATGCATCCCATCAAATGTATCCAGCCTTCAATATTAAAACTCAAGGACGGCCGCCTCGAGGTGCTCATGCGCACCCATAACGGTAAGATGGCGGCGTCGTTCAGCAGGGACGGCGGCGCGACATGGAGCAAGGTGTGTCTCATGGATATCCCGAACACGCAGAGTGGCTCCGATGCCGTGACGCTCCGCAACGGACGGCACGTGCTTATCTACAATGATTTCGAGACACTCCCCGGCACGCCGAAGGGACCGCGCACGCCACTCTGCCTCGCCGTCTCCGACGATGGCTGGCATTTCCGCCGCGTCCTGACCTTGGAGGATAGTCCTATCGACCAGTATTCTTATCCGGCAATCATCCAGGGTAGGGACGGTGACCTCTACTGTGTCTACACCTGGCGTCGCCGCCGCATCGCGTTTAAGCATATCTCCCTCAAATACTTTAATAAACTTTGCAAGCAGAAAGCCAGTCATGATTAAAACTGTCTTGAGAAATAAGTTATTGTACTTCGCACTCCTTGTTTTGCCTTGTCAAGTAGCACAGGCGCAGCGAATCGTGACGCAGAGCACGGACGCGGACGGACGTATCGCCTATGCCAAGGAGTATCTTGTACGAAAGATCAGCGATGCGGGGATCAAGGATAATGCTAAAAAGATCGTGCTCCGTTTGGCGAATAACAATGACACGACAGATTTGAAGCACGAGGGCTTCCGGATTGTCACTAAGAAACACGTACTGACTATTGAGGGAAGAGATCCGTCGGGTGTCATCTATGGGTGCAGTGAGCTGGCTGACTGGGCCGAGCTACATCATGATCTCAATATCCCGTCCACGACGCAGAACCCGGAGATGGTGCTGCGTGGCACGTGTGTAGGCTTGCAGAAGACAACCTATCTGCCCGGGCATCAGGTCTATGAGTATCCTTACACGCCCGAGAACTTCCCGTGGTTCTACGACAAGGCGCTGTGGACGCGTTATCTCGACATGCTCGTCGACAACAAGATGAATACGCTCTATCTCTGGAACGGTCATCCTTTCGCCTCCCTCGTGCGTCTGAAAGATTATCCCTTCGCCGTGGAGGTCGACAGTGCTACGTTCCGCAGGAACCAAGAGATGTACGGCTTCCTCACGCAGGAGGCAGGACGACGCGGCATCGAAGTCATCCAGATGTTCTATAACATCATCGTCTCCAAACCTTTCGCCGACCATTACGGCATCAAGACGCAGGACCGTCACCGGCCTGTCACGCCGTTGCTGAGCGACTATACGCGTAAGAGCATCGCCGCTTTTATCGAGCGTTATCCGCATGTCGGTCTCCTCGTCTGTCTCGGTGAAGCCATGGACACCTATGAGGATGATGTGGAGTGGATGACGAAGACCATCATCCCCGGTGTCAAGGACGGGCTGCACGCCCTCGGACGGACCGATGAATCGCCGATCCTACTGCGTGCTCACGACACCGACTGTAAGGCGGTGATGAAAGCGGCACTGCCTCTCTACCACAACCTCTATACGATGCACAAATATAATGGTGAGAGCCTGACGACCTACCAGCCGCGCGGACCGTGGAGCGAGATGCACCGCGAGCTCGCTGCCTTGGGGAGCACGCATATCAGTAACGTGCATATCCTTGCCAACCTCGAGCCGTGGCGGTGGGGCGCTCCCGACTTCGTACGCCGCTGTGTCATCGCCATGCACGATGTCCATCATGCCAATGGCCTCCATCTCTATCCGCAGGCGAGCTACTGGGACTGGCCTTATACGGCAGACAAAACAGGTGGAA
>CALJCU010000623.1 GCA_938023885.1 uncultured Prevotella sp.
CGGGCGCAAATGTCAGTGTGAAAATTGATGATGCTTTTATGGAAGCCGCTATTGCAGGAAAGAAATATCAGCAGCAGTACCCCATCGATAGCAACAACCCGAAGGTGGTCAAAGAAATAGAGGCGCAGGCACTTTGGCAAAAGATTGTTCACAACGCATGGAAGAGCGCTGAACCGGGTGTACTTTTCTGGGACACAATCATATGCCGACCTTGGTTTCCGCACGGTGAGCACGAATCCGTGTGGAGAGATTCCACTCTGCCCCTATGATAGTTGCCGATTGTTGGCCATCAATCTGTATAACTATGTAGAAAATCCATTTACGGAGCAGGCCTCTTTCAACTTCGAGAAGTTCCGTGACCATGCAGCTAAGGCGCAGCGACTGATGGATGATATCATCGATCTGGAACAAGAGAAGATAGATTTGATTCTCAGTAAGATCGCAGATGATCCGCAGACTGAAGAGGTCAAAGAAACAGAGCGACATCTCTGGGAGAAAATCAAGCGCAAAACAGGTATGGGGCGACGCACGGGTTTAGGTATTACGGCTGAGGGCGACATGCTGGCAGCTCTCTCTCTGCGCTATGGCACTCAAGAAGCAACGGACCAAGCTGTGGCAGTTCAGCGTACGCTTGCACTGGAGGCTTATCGCTCCAGCGTTACGATGGCTCGTGAGCGTGGCCATTTCGAGATTTTCGATGCAAAGCGTGAAGAGAAGAATCCGTTTATCCTTCGTATCAAAGAAGCCGACCCACAGCTCTATGAAGACATGGTGAAATATGGTCGCCGCAATATAGCTTGTCTTACGATAGCTCCCACGGGTACAACATCGCTCATGACACAAACTACAAGTGGTATTGAACCTGTTTTCTTGCCCGTCTATAAACGTCGTCGCAAGGTGAATCCGAATGATCCAAAGGTGCGCATCGACTTCATTGACGAAACGGGCGATGCTTTTGAAGAGTATATCGTGTACCATCATAAGTTCCTCACTTGGATGAAGACCAACGGCATAGACACGGAGAAGAACTATACGCAGGAGGAAATCAACCACCTGGTGGAACAGTCACCGTATTACAAGGCTACGGCAAACGATGTGGACTGGCTGATGAAGGTGTCAATGCAAGGAGAGATTCAGAAGTGGGTGGACCACAGTATATCTGTTACTGTGAATCTTCCGAACAATGTTGATGAAGCCCTTGTTGATCGTCTCTATGTGCAGGCTTGGCGCAGCGGCTGCAAAGGATGTACGATTTACCGCGATGGAAGTCGCTCGGGCGTTATGATCAGCGTCAGCAAGAAGAAAGAGAAAGAAACTCATATTTGCCAACCTCCTGAAGTGGTGGAGAAACGCCCAGATGTACTGGAATGTGATGTTGTTCGTTTCCAAAACAACAAAGAAAAATGGGTGGCTTTTGTTGGGTTGCTCGATGGACGTCCCTACGAAATATTCACAGGTTTGCAAGACGACGACGAAGGAATTGTCCTGCCCAAGAGTCTAACAAAAGGACACATCATTAAGGCCAACTGCCCCGACGGAACGCATCGTTACGATTTCCAGTTTGAAAACAAGCGCGGCTATAAGACGACTGTAGAAGGTTTGTCTGAGAAATTCAACAAAGAGTTCTGGAACTATGCCAAATTGATTTCAGGAATCCTTCGCTACCGTATGCCGATTGAGAATGTTATCAAACTCGTTAGTTCCATGCAGATGGAGAGTGAGAGCATCAACACCTGGAAAGCTGGTGTTGAGCGCGCCTTGAAGAAGTACATACAAGATGGGACGGCTGCTAAAGGTCTGAAATGTCCCAATTGTGGTCATGAAAGTCTTGTTTATCAAGAAGGCTGTCTGATCTGTAAAAACTGCGGCGCCAGCCGTTGTGGATAGTGACAAGCGTATTATACCTCATAAAATAAGTTCTGCCGCCTGTTCCATCTTGGAATAGGCGGCAGTTTTGTAGGCTTATCTTCGAAAAAATGTAGTATTTCTTGTTTTGTATCTTCGAAAAAGTGTGATTTTTCCTTATTTTATCTTCGAAAAAGTGTGTTAAAATCCGATTTTAGTCTTCGAAAAAGTGTGATTTAGACATCTTCTCGCTTCGTTGTCAGCGTGACGCTCGCACCTAGGCAGGCGGCACCGATGGGCGGGGTTACTTTGGTGAGCGTCAGGGTGACGGCACTGATGAGCGGGAATGTCTTGAGAATGTGCCGATTGATGCGGCCGCAAACGTGCTCAAGGAGGTTGGAGGGTTGCTCCATTTCTTTACGCACAACCTCATAGACACTGGCGTAATTGACCGTTCCGTTCAAATCGTCCTCCTCGATAGCTGTAGTGGCATCGGGGAGAATGAGGCGCACATCAACGGTGTAGTCGCCGCCCACTACGCGCTCTTGCGGCAAGCAGCCGTGAAAGGCGTAGAACTGAAGCTGATGAAGGACTATCTCTATCATCTTGATTCTTTTTTTACTGGAAATACACTCTCTTCACGCGTTCGCTGATGCTTGTGAGTACCTCGTAGGGAATCGTCTGCAAGACATCGCTCAGTACGGTTACTGGGAGGTGGTCGCCAAATATCTCAACGCTGTCGCCCTCATGGCAAGGAATGTCCGTGACATCAATCATGCACACATCCATACAGATATTCCCCACATAGTAAGCCTTCTGCCCATTGACAAGGCAATAGCAATGGCCATTACCCAGGTGGCGGTTGAGGCCGTCAGCATAGCCAATGGGGATGGCAGCAATGCGGCTGGGACGCGTGATAGTTCCCTTCCGACTGTAACCTACCGTATCACCCGGCGCAACGTCGCGAATTTGCAAGATAGTAGTTTTCAGCGACGACAGATTATGGATGACGTGGTTATCGATAGGGTCGATGCCGTACAAGCCCAATCCGAGGCGACACATATCAAGGTGACGCTCCGGGAAACGCTCGATACCCGCCGAATTGCAGATATGGCGTAGAATCTTATGGGAGAAAGCCTGTTGCAACTGCCTTGAACCCTCATCGAAGAGCTTGAACTGCTGTGCGCTGAACTCATCGAATTTTGGACTGTCGCTGCCCACGAAATGAGAGAATACGGAGCGCGGAATGAGCGCTGACTGATGTTTGAGACGATCAATGAGTTGCGGCATATCCGTCTTAGGATTGAAGCCCAGGCGATGCATGCCCGTGTCGAGTTTTATATGAACGGGGAAATTAGAAATACCCTGTTTACGTGCCGCCTTAATGAGTGCTTCGAGCAAGCGGAAGTTGTAAACCTCCGGCTCAAGGTCGTATTCAAACAGTGTATTGAAGGACGACATCTCGGGGTTCATGATGATGATGTTAGCCGTGATGCCCGCCTTTCGGAGGTCTGCGCCCTCGTCGGCCACGGCAACCGCCAAGTAGTCGACCCCTCTGTCTTGCAGCGTCTTAGCTATCTCAACGCTTCCAGCCCCGTAAGCGGAGGCTTTGATCATGCAAACAAGCTTTGTTTCAAGCTTCATG
>CALJCU010000624.1 GCA_938023885.1 uncultured Prevotella sp.
TATTCGGTTTTTTATCTCAACTGGCTTATAACTCGGGAATTTTATCTAAATTTGCAAGCGTAAAACAAAAAGATTTATACAAACATTTAAAACGTAAGAATTATGGAAAAGATTGGACTTATCTTCAGATCACAATGAGAATCAAGGCTGACGACCGTGCAGCCGCATCCAAGGTGTATTTCGACTGGCGTGAGCCGTTCCTCAAGCAGGAGCCCGGTGCCATGTACAAGCATCTCCTTGTCCGTGACGAGGACATTCAGGTACTCCACGGCTTCGACACCAAGGAGCACGCAGAGGCTTATCTGAAGTCTGAGATGTTCACCAAGCATGTTGCTCCCGGACTGAGCCCTTATTTCCAGGCTGATCCCGAGATCCGCATCTTCGAGGTTGCTGATAAGTAAGTTGTAAGATTGATATCGTGAAACTTGTCCTTTTAATTCGTGCCCCTATTAAAAGAACAAGTTTTCTCTCTGTTAATGTCTGGTTCTCTTCCTCTTTTCAATCGTCGGTGCATCCAACAAGTCTTTGCGTTCATCATAGATGGAACGGTAATGGTCAATGATAGTCTGGAAAGAGTTGGGGCGGTTAGTTGTCTGTCGATATTCAGCAGAACCTTTCTTACAGTCTTTCTCCATGGCTTCAAGTTTGGAACGATAGAGTTTCAAAGCATTTTCGGCAATTTCGATCTGTCCTTGTAATGCCTTGAGCGCTGTCTGCAATGCTTCGTTGACCATAGACTTAAATGATAACAGCAGTTCCGCTAACCGCTACCATGAGCATAGAACCATTCTGCCCAACGGTCTCGTAGTCTATGTCGATACCTACAATGGCGTTGGCGCCCATCTGACTGGCACGATCCTGCATCTCACTGAGAGCAGTGTCCTTCGCCTCTCGCAGTACTTTCTCGTAGCTGCCTGAACGGCCGCCGATAATGTCTCGGATGCCGGCGAAGAAATCCTTCACAAAGTTAGCGCCGATAATCGTTTCTCCTGTGACGATACCTTATTCAAGAATTGAATGACCTTCAATAGTCGGAGTTGTGGATAGTATCATAACTTTTCTGTTTTATGTGATGGTTTGATGCCCACAAATTTAATTAATTCTTTTGACAAATCCGTGTCATCCAATAGATTTTTGTATCTTTGTCGAAAAATAAAGGCATGAGTAATGGATAAAGTCAATATCTTCGTAGCTTACATGCTGTCCGAAAATCAGGGTGAGACTCTTCAAGAAGTAGCTGATGAAGTTAGGGAAGTCTTTCGACCAGAAGGGAAAGATGAAAACTTCTTCCATACTACACTGCTATTCATCGGCCGTGTGGATGTTGATCGCCTGACTTTCATCCAAGAAAAGTTGGCGGAGGTTGCCCGTGAACAGAAGCCAATATCCATAAACATTGACAGCATCGGATATTTCTACAATCAGAAGAAAAATTTCCTAAAAGTTCTCTTTACCAAACCCAAAGACATTCCTCAAGAGCTGAATGATCTGTGTATGGAGCTATATAAGACTATAGGCGAGCCTCTGAATGGTCAAGTAGTCCCTACAATCTTTCCATCTCGTATTCATTTCACCATAACAAAACGGCTTAAGCGCCGTCTGTCAAAGGAAGACTTTGACAAACTGGCTCGCAATATACCATCTTTCTCAATACCTATAACCATCGACGGCTTCGGTCTGTACCATTGCAAAGATCCCGAGCACAGATATTATAGGAAAATTAGCAACTGTAAATTCGGGGATTAGCGATGGTTGTGGTATTTCTCCATCGGCCTGATGTGTCTCGTAATGGAGATCTGCGAGCACAGGATATTTGTGGTAAGGAACAATCTTCACGGATACACTCGCATGTCGTGGGATCAGTTCACGGCAACGGCTGATTAAGTCTGCATTGGCAGTATTGGGTGTAGGCTCTCTATTGAAGTTCTGAAGATAGGACACATTGGTCATGAAGACGATATCGGAGAATTCCGGTAAGGTCTCCATGACATGAATCATAGCATTGGGCAGCATACGGAACTCGGTGGTATGGTCATCGCTACATACGAAACGGTCAATGACTTTACCGTCAAGTTCGGCATGATAGGCTCCACTGCTTACCCGTTCTTTATGAGCATAGTCGCAGCTGGCACCTAACCAAACGTAATAAGTGGATGGATTGAAAGTCATAGTTGGCAACTCACTCCTTCCCCTGCATGCTCATCAAGAATATCCTTGTACTGCGGATGACGCTGATACCATACCCAGGCATAAGAGCATATCGGCAAAACCTTCAATTTGTGGTTGATGGCATATTCGTTGGCAGCTTCGACAAGCAACGCGCCGATACCAACGCCCTTCTTGAAAGCTTCGGTGTGATCAATGGACATCACCTCTCCCTTGAAGGTGAAGTTCAACTGGCCGACCTGTTCTTCACCGTCATAGGTAAGAACCTGTCCTTTCGTGTTGTCTGTGATGATCTTTGTTTCCATAAACGGGTACTTTTGTTTGCAAAAATACGAAATGTTATTCTTACTCCTCAGATATTTGGAGTAAATTTGCAGAGAGAAATTTGAGAAGCAATGAGCAAGCAAAGTTTCATCGAAGAGATAAAGGAATACAAGCGGAACGGCGGGGTTATGAGCTTCGCCTATAGTGATGTCCGTCTTCCTGTTGTCTATCAAGAAGATTCGGATATTATTGGCGTCAACATGGCACAGTATGCCGTGATTCTGTCAGTTTATTATCAGCTTAACCTTTTTGACAACCTTGCCAATCTTCAGGACAAGCTGTTGGAGAAGTACCCTCAACTGATTCAATGAGATGAAACGTATAATACGAAAAGCTATTGCTTCTGATCTGCCGGCCGTGCTCGAACTTATTGAGAGCGGACGAAAGATTATGCGCGAGAATGGCAATCCGCACCAGTGGGGAAAGAACCATCTTACTACTACACAGCTTCAGCAGGACATTGAAGATGGTCACAGTTATCTTTTGATGGAAGGAAATAAAGCCGTCGCCACCTTTGCTTTCATTCCCGATCCTGATGTAACCTATGCCAAGATTTATGATGGAGCGTGGTTAGATACTGACAATCCTTATTATGTCATCCATCGTATTGCCAGCTTACCGGAGTATCATGGCGTGATGAAAGACATTCTTGATTATTGCTTTGGAGTTACAGGCAACATACGTATCGACACTCACAGGGACAACAAGCCCATGCAGCATTGTCTTGAGAAGTATGGCTTCCAATATTGTAGTATCATCCATCTAATGGACGGAGATGAACGACTGGCATATCAGAAACTTCGTTAGAATGAAACGAAGAAGCCGATGCAGTCAGCGTCACACTGACCACACCGGCATAGGAGGTTTATATTGAATGAATCGACAATGAAACGTACATGAAGGCATTCGCCAAAGGGAATGAAAAATTTTTGTATCTTTCCTCTATAAAATCTAATAGAATTCTGTGCAGGAGTAACTAAAATTAGGGGCTTTTGTCAAGTT